>JAEELH010000147.1 GCA_016288825.1 Lachnospiraceae bacterium
GATCCGCCTCTTCCAAGGGTAGTGATATCATCAAACTTGTTGATACCCTGGAATCCGGTAACGATTACTATGCGGTTACCCTCCAACTCATGAAGGATACGCTCTGTATCTATACGCTTAAATCTTGCGTTGGAATACTTTGATGTGGTGTGCATCGCAACCTGGAAAGCATTAAGGGATACTGCCGGTACTCCAAGTGCATGCATTGCCATAGCCATAAGAGCTACCGAAGTCTGCTCGCCGCAGGCCAAAAGCATATCCATCTCTCTCTTAGGCGCATCGGGATTAATATCGTCTGCAAGAGCTATAAGATCATCGGTAGTGTCTCCCATTGCAGAAAGTACAACAACTACCTTATGACCCTTGCGGTAGTCCTCGATACAACGATTAGCAACATTGTAGATACGCTCTTTGTTGGCAACAGAACTGCCGCCAAACTTTTTTACAATTAACATTTTGCTACCTTTCTGTGATACCCTGCGTTACGGTATCCCCTTTTATTCTTCGTTCCCTCCGGATGACGATCTCAGCCAAGTCTTATTCTTGACAATACCTTATCTCCCAGCTTGCCGAGTTTTTCGTCCATCTCACTTTCAGTAAGTTCCGCTGTAACAAAGCCGGTCTCCCCTGAAATACCTGCGTCCACAAACTGCAAGTCTGAAAAGATACTTTCGATCTCACTGCGATCCGCAGAAGTCCTTACAAAGTTCCTGAAGCTCTGAGCTTTCGGATCAGCCAAAGTAAGCTTTTCCTCATGCCACTCCAGATAAACGTTCATATGAACGTGCTTTGCCATCTCTACGATATCTCCCACAACCGCGCTTGCGGTAGGAAGCTTGCCGGCACCACTGCCGTAATACATGCTGTCTCCCAGCATATTGCCGCGGACAAACACTGCATTGAACACGCCCTCTACATTGAAAAGGGGATGCTCCGGGGGAAGCAGATAAGGTGCAACCCTGCAGTAATATGTATCGCCGCTGACCTTAGAGGAAGCAAGAAGCTTGATCTTGCGGCCCATGGCTGCAGCGTACTTGATATCAGTAGCTGAAATATGTGAAATACCCTCTGTAGGAATATCCTGATAATCAACCTGCGCACCGCTTACAAGCGAAGTAAGGATCGCTATCTTGCGGCAGGCATCATGACCCTCAATATCGGCTGTAGGATCCTTTTCGGCATATCCAAGGCTCTGAGCTTCCTTAAGGACATCATCAAACTCACTACCCTCGTCGGTCATCTTGGTCATCATGAAATTGGTAGTTCCATTGACGATACCTGTGATCTCCTCAACCACATCTCCTGTCAGGCACTTGTCCAGCACTCTGATGATGGGAATACCGCCGCCAACAGAAGCCTCAAAGAGGAAATTGACCTCATGCTCTCTTGCAATACGGATAAGCTCTGCTCCCTTGTCGGCCACCAGAGCCTTGTTGGAAGTAGTAACATGCTTTCCGCTTTCGAGCATAGCCTTGACAAAGGTATATGCAGGCTCAACGCCTCCCATAGTCTCCACTACGATATCAATGTCGGGATCATCTGCGATCTCTTTGTAGTCGTGTACTATGAGGGAAGAGATCGGATCGTCTCCGAAATCTCTAAGATCTAAAACCTTGGTAACTTTAAGGGGCACTCCGGCCCGCTTGGCAATGATATCGGCATTGACTCTGAGTATCTCTACGACTCCTGAGCCGATGGTGCCGTATCCCATTACTGCTACGTTCATAAACAACTCCTTATAATTATGATGAAACCCCGATCCGAACTACCTTGCCTCCTTTAATCTCAATATCAAAACCGAGACCGTTGGGGTTGTTGATTATATCCATGATCTGCTCCATGGTATAGGTCACATCTGCTCCATCTCCACCGGATCCGGTGATCTTAACATCGTCAGCCAGACGAAGCTTTCTGATACCTCCGTCGAAAAGCGTCATGTTCCAATCCTTATCATACTGGCCAAAAGCCCCGTCTATGATAATAGCTCCCTCTCTGGACTCTCCGGACTTGATGCCTGGCTGATATTCATTGCCATACTCTCCTATGATCGAAGATGTATAGACTCCGTCAGCCAGCTCCAAAGGATCTGTAACCGTCACATGGCACTGGGCCTTGGCCTCACCAACTGTCAGCTCTATTGTGGTCTCTCCCGGTCCCTCGGCATCTATGACGATCTGGCCCGTCAGTATCTTACCCATGGTTGCCTCGTCATAATCATCCTCGTAATCCTCGGGATCCATCTCGTCAATCTCCTGAAGCTCAACCTTGCAAGGGAATTCGTCACTGGAGTTCACCTCAAGTGCCTGACTTGGATCTGTATCATCCAAAGGCATCCCCATAACCTTAACATAAAGTATGTATGAATCCCAGGCGCTAAGTATGACTTCGGACTCGCTGAACTCCACCTTGGTCTCAATGACCGGTTCGGGTTCGGGCTCAGGTTCCGGCTCGGGCTCAGGCTCCGGTTCCTCGATCTGAGGTTCAGGCTCCGGCTCAGGCTCTGCCTTGGGCGTACTGTTGATAGCGAAGATAATTATGGCCACCAGCGCCACAACAATAAGCGCTATGATACCAATGAGCTGAAAGCGCTTGCTTTTGTCAGCCTCCGGTTTGTTTTCCGGTGCGCCGCCCGGTTCCACCTGCTTGTTATTTTCATCACTCATGACAATCTCCTATTCGGTATCCTGGGTATTCCTGGCCGGACAACCCAGAGAAAGCCACTTCAGATATGCCCCCATAAAAGGATCCAATCCGCCGTCCATGACACGGTCCACATTGCCTGTCTCCTCTCCGGTACGCAAGTCCTTGACCATCTTGTACGGTTGGAAAACGTAGGAGCGTATCTGGTTACCCCATCCGATATCGGTAACCTCGCCACGGATGCCTGCTGCCTTCTGAGCATTTTCCTCCAGGCGAAGCATATACAGCTTGGACTTGAGCATCTGCATGGCCTTATCTTTGTTCATATGCTGTGAACGCTCATTTTGACACTGGACCACGATCCCGGTAGGGAAATGCGTAATACGGATAGCTGAAGAAGTCTTGTTGATATGCTGACCTCCCGCTCCGCTGGAACGATAAGTATCGATCCTTATATCCTCGTCACGGACCTCTATATCCAGGTCCTCCTCAATATCGGGCATGACATCACATGATGCAAAGGACGTCTGCCTCTTGCCATTGGCATTGAAAGGGGAAATACGCACAAGTCTGTGAACTCCCTTTTCGGACTTAAGATATCCGTAGGCATTCTGTCCGGTAATCTGTACGGTTACGGACTTGATACCTGCTTCGTCTCCATCCAGAAGGTCCAAAACCTCCACTCCGAATCCATGCTGCTCAGCCCATCTCGTGTACATGCGATAAAGCATGGAAACCCAGTCACAGGCCTCTGTTCCGCCTGCTCCTGAATGCAGAGTAACGATGGCCGACTCATGGTCATATTCTCCGGAAAGAAGAGTCTTGAGGCGGATAGCCTCATAAGAAGCCTTGAACCTGTCAAAAGCCTCGCTGGCCTCTTCATAGAGCTCAGCTGCGGTATCATCATCCTCCGTTGCTGCCATCTCTATATAAGTCTCGATCTCCTCATATCCGTCAGTAAGGGATTTGTAGGTCGCAAGGTCATCCTTGAGACTTCCCAGCTCCTTGGTCTTGGCTGTAGCCTTTTCGGGATCATCCCAAAAATCAGGCGCCTCCATCTCCCTCTCTAATTCTTCTATTCGGTGCTCTTTGCGAGCAGTGTCAAAGTGAATCCCTCACTTCCTGTAGTGGACTTTGGTATGCTTGAAGCTCCTGCTTCAGCTGGTCGAATTCAACCACAGAAATCACCTCTTTTCATTTTTGCCACATTATTTATTATCCTTCGTCAAAACCTCTATGGCTTTGGCGATCTGGTTGTCCGCAAGGTAGTCGTACTCCTCTGCCTTGGGATCACCGGAATAATCATACTCCAGCTCGATATCAGGCGTGATGCCCTCTCCGTGAATGCACTCTCCGCTGGGGGTATAATACCTCTCCACCGTAAGCTTGACCGCACTTCCGTCAGTCAGTGGGATCGTACGCTGCACGATGCCCTTGCCATAGGTCTTTTGGCCTATGAGGGTGCCGTACTCAAAATCCCTGATCGCTCCAGCAAAGATCTCCGCAGCGGAAGCCGTCTGTGATGATGTAAGTACCGCTATGGGTATCTCCATCCTATGCTTCTCGTCGGAAGAATAATCCTTGCGCTTGCCATCTTTATCGAGCAAATATACTGTAACTCCGCGAGGGAGAATAGTATCAAGTATCTCTGTAACAGAATCCACGAGACCTCCGGGGTTGGTACGAAGATCAAAGATCACTGCCTTCATCCCCTGCTTATTAAGGTCTTCGATGGCCTCATTAAACTCATCAGCCGTGCCGCTGGAAAAATCAGATATAGCAACATAGCCGATGCCACCCTCCAGCATGGTGTGTGCAACAGACGGAGTGGTCACGATATCTCTGGTAACCGTATACTCCTTTTCCTGTCCGTCCCTGCCTATGACAAGGACTACGTCTGTGCCTACCTCTCCGCGAAGCTTTTGTACGAAATCGGACAACTCCATGGATGCAGCCTTCATGCCGTCGGCACTGATGATCTCATCTCCGGCTATGATACCGGCCTTCTGTGCAGGTGAATCATCATAAACTTCGGAGACTGTAACAACCCCGGTCTTTTTATCCTGTCCCAGGAGGGCTCCGATCCCTGCGTAATTGCCTAAAAGATCCTGCTTTGCCTTTTTAAACTCTTCAGCCGTATAGTATGTGGAATAAGGATCCCCTGTACTCTCGACTATGCCTCGATACATACCGACCTGCATATCCTCATAGGAGACATCCTCATAGTAGTATTTGGATACGATGCTTTTGATAAGTGACGCCTTGGAATCCGGCGTGGCACCGACGATCCCAAATCTGTGCAGAATCAAAAGCGCAGTAGAAACTATGACAGTAATGCCTAAAGCAATGCAGATTCCGGTAACAAGCCCCCGTTTGTAGGAGGATCTCATAACCGATGTCACATGTTCTTCCCCGGCTGACTGACTTACTTTTTCAGATGTGTCCGATTCCGGACTTAATAAATCCCCCATAATCCTAAACCTTAAGGTGTCTGATCAGGGTTATCCTACTGCCGAGGAATCCGATACCCACTCCCATGATAAGAGAAACCGGAAGGAGTACTCGGAATATCTCACCAAGAGGTATGAAATGGAGCATACCCTCAAGTGCCGCAAAATGCTGAGCCACGTAATTGATGATGCTGCCGTAAAGGAAGTACATGAGCAGTAGAGGAATGATGGATCCAATGAGTCCGATAGTAATACCCTCTACGATAAACGGAGCTCTGACAAAAGAGTCCTTGGCTCCTATGTACTTCATAATGGCGATCTCCGTCTTACGGACTGAGATTCCTACGGTAACGGTATTGCTGATAAGGAATACCGCAACTGCCACCAGAATAACAATGATGATCACCGAAATAAATGCTATGAGCCTGTTGAAATCCGTAAGTGTCCGGGCTACATCCTCTGAATGATGTACCTCTCTGACTCCGTCCTGCTCATAAAGGAAATTGACAAGAGCGTCCTGCATGGACACATCTGCCAGATAGATCTCATAATTGGCAGAGTTGGCAAGAGGATTGTCCTGCTTGAAACTCTCTGCCAGATCATCATAGAGATTGTTCTCGCTCATAAATGTCTCAAGGGCCTCATCGGCCGAGACATACTTGTAACTGGAAACCTCCGGTCTGCTCTCGATGGCTGCTCCTATGGCATCAATCTCATCCTGAGTCAGATTCTCATCAAAGTATACCGTCACGGCAACTCCCTCCTCCACATCACGGAGCATGGATGAAAAGTTAGCTCCAAGGGAGTAGAAAACCCCGAAGAGAAAGATGCAGGCCGTCATTGTAGCGATGGAAGCCAGGGAAAACATCTTGTTGCGCCAGATATTAAGGAGGCCCTGTCTTAAATTGTAAAAAATGGAACTGGGACGCATATTTAGAATCCCTCCTCGTCACTGACTACAGTACCCTTGCGAATGGTGATCACGCGCTTGTTCATGGCGCGAACTATCTCCATATTGTGCGTAACTACCACAACCGTGGTGCCGCGCTTGTTGATCTCATCGAGAAGCTTCATGATCTCCCAGGCGTTGTTGCCGTCAAGATTACCTGTAGGCTCGTCTGCCAAAATGATCTTGGGACGGTTAACAAGGGCACGGGCGATAGCAACTCTCTGCTGCTCTCCACCGGAAAGCTGCTTGGGAAAAGCTTTGTACTTGGCTGCAAGCCCCACAAGAGAAAGAACGTAAGGTACCCGCTTTTTGATCTCCTTGGTGCCGGCCTCCACAACTCTCATGGCAAATGCAACATTGTCGTAGACATTGCGATCCTGCAGCAGTCTGAAATCCTGGAATACAACTCCTACCTTGCGGCGATACTCCGGGATATGTCTGTGACTGACACCCGCAAGGTCACGGCCGTTGACTATGATCTTGCCTCCGGTAGGTGAGAGTTCCTTGAGAAGAAGCTTGATAAGAGTAGACTTACCTGATCCGCTGTCTCCCACGATGAATACAAACTCACCCTGCTTGATATGAAGAGAAAGGTCCTTGAGCGCCTGGACACCCGCCTCATACTTTTTATCAACATGTTCCAGCTTTATCATATCAGAAGTCCTGCTCCTCCATGTACTTCATGTACTCTACGACCATAAGGGCGATCTTGAAGGTGATGGCATCTTCAAATACCCTAAGGTCAAGTCCCGTACTCTTCTGGATCTTGTCCAGTCTGTAAACCAGAGTATTCCTGTGGATGTACAGCTGACGGGAAGTCTCTGAAACATTGAGACTGTTTTCAAAAAACTTATTGATGGTAATAAGTGTCTCGTCATCAAAATCATCCGGGGCCTTTTTCTCAAAAATCTCCTTGATGAACATACGGCAAAGAGGGATGGGAAGCTGGTAGATCAGTCTTCCGATACCAAGTACGGAATAAGCGATAACTGACTTCTCCGTAAAGAAGATCTTGCCAACATCGAGAGCCATGGCTGCTTCCTTGTATGAGCGTGAAACCTCCTTGATCTCTCCCACAATGGTTCCGTAAGAAACACGCACCGGCGCATCCGACTTGCGGTCCGAAAGCGTACTCAGGATCTGCTGTGCAGTCCTCTCCACCTCATCATAGCCGTCGTCATCACCCAGTTCCTTGACCACAATGATGCTGTTTTCATCAACGGCTGTGACAAAATCGTGGCTCTTGCCTCCGAAAAGTGTCCCCAGTCTCTCCAGCTCATCGCCTTCCTTGTGGTCACCGGTCTCTACTATGAGAACGACTCTGCGTCTGGCAATATCGATGTGAAGCTTTTTTGCTCTGTTATATATATCAACCAAAAGCATATTATCAAGAAGAAGATTCTTGACAAAATTATCTCTGTCAAACCTCTCCCTATATGCCACAATAAGCTGCTCCACCTGAAAGCATACGGTCTTGCCTATCACAGGAAGGATGTTGCTGTCTCCCTGGGAAAGAATGATATACTCTATCCTGCCATCATCCCTGGCCAATGCAAAATGCATATCTCCGTCGCTCTTGGAATCAGCTCCGCTCTCCAGAAACATGCGTACATCCCCCGAGTACTTCTGTGCCTCTGAAATAGTTGCTGCCTGCATGGTGCAATCAGAATCATAGATTGCGAGACCCACGCCGGATATCGACGACATACCGTCAATAGTCTTCTGTAATATCTGGTTGGAAATCATAGCCCCTCCTTTGCATAGCGGACTTATCCACTATAAACAAAACTACAGATATTAGTTTAATACAAAACTTACAAAATGAAAAGTCTTTTTGCGCAAAAATAACAAAACGTGCGTTCTTATTCGTGCATTTTTCAAGCGACATTTCTTTCAACAGTATATTATTGGGCATCTCCCCAGTTTTATATTTCCAAAAATATGTACAAGATAGAGTTTTGCTTGCAAAACTCTGGCGCCGAGCGCGGTTGCTTTAGCAACATTATTCCTTTCGCGCAAGGAAAGTGCGTAGCAATTTCCTATAAACAAAAAGCCCGAGGGCACACTACCCCCGGGCTAAAGATCCTAATTTGATTAGAAGATACGACGTGCTGCAACGATGTTGCGATAGTTTACATTAGAAATCTTGATGCCGTCGCGTCTGTTACTTGCATGAACGATCTGTCCACCACCAATGTAGATTGCTACATGGCCGCTATAGCAGATGATATCGCCAGGCTGAAGTGAGCTTGTGCTAACGCTTCTTCCTACGCTGCGGTCAGCGCTGGATGAATGAGGAAGGCTCACACCAAATGCTGCATATACTGACATAACGAATCCTGAGCAGTCAGCTCCGTGTGTAAGGGATGTACCACCCCAAACATAAGGATTACCAACGAACTGGCAAGCGTAGTTAGCAACTGCACTTCCGCTTCCACCTGACGGAGGATTGTAAGTACGTGTGCTGCCTGAAGAGCTGCCTGATGATGAAGATGAAGAACCGCTGCTCCTGGTAGAAGTGCTGCCTGTGCTTGTGTTGTTAGCTGCTGCCTGTGCTGCAGCCTCAGCTGCTCTGGCACGCTCCTCAGCCTCAAGACGAGCCTTCTCCTGAGCCTTGGTCTCACCATATGTATACTTTGTCTTAAGCTTAACATAATCGGTTGAAACATATCCTGTACCATCGCTGGTGGATACCTTAACCCAACCGTCATCTACCTTAGACTCATCCTTAACATTGAGCTTCTGGCCGTCTGCTACAAGTGTAACAACAGAAGCGTCCTTGGATGCCTTTTTACGAACCTTAAGTGTACCTGCGTCAACAACTGTAGCGATACGGGTACCTGCCTTAGCAACTGCCTTTTCACTGGTGGATACGAAATCGCTGCTAACATAACCAACAAGATCACCTGACTCGATCTTGTACCAGCCATTCTTCTCACCAAGGATAGTTGCTACATTGTTTTTGTAAAGCTTGCCGACAGCCTTAGACTCTTTGTCGGCCTTTTTACGAACGTTAACATAATCATTAACTTTTGCAACTCCGAGGGTCTTCTCAGACTTCTTAGTCTCCTCCTTAGCTGCAACTGCTTCTGTCTCATTTTCTGAAACACTGCCAACTGTAGTTGTATCTGAAAGCATGTCAGCCAGTGCCTGATTGACACCGGAAATAGTCGAGTATGTATTAGCTGTAACAGTTTCCTCGCTAACAGAAACCATTGCTGTGCCGCCTGCGATAGGTGTAGCCTGTACTGCTACTGCAGTGCTGGTAACGAGCATTCCTGCTGCAAGTGATAAAGAAGCAACCTTGACTCTGCGATTACGATTCATGACGTATCTATTCCTCCAAAGTTATTACGAATTTGTTACAATTTTTCTCACCTTGCCCATTATAGCCTCGTATTTTTTGGTTGTCAAGGTATATTTTACATTTTTGTAACAATTTGTAAAACTTATGCGCTTAAGGGCTTATTTGTCCCGTAAAATTTACATTTTTATACAAAGCTCTGCGGAGTACTACGCTGCGATTTCAGTACGATAATTATTACAGCGATTGTAAATACCTCGAAACCGAGGTAATCGAGTTCGCGCCATCAGATGCGGCGGTTATTACCTGGCGGAGCTGCTTGGTGCGGATATCGCCGGCCGCAAAGATGCCGGGGGTGCTGGTAACACAATCCTCTCCTGCTATAAAGTAGCCTGACTCATCCTGATCGGCAAGGCCTGAGAAAACATCTGCATTAGGCATGATACCTACCGCCATGAACACACCGTTGACCGGAAGTTCTGTGGAAACATTGCTTTTAACATTACGGATCAAAAGATGATCTACCTTTTCTTCACCCACGATCTCATCCACTACCGTATCGTAAACGATCTCGATCTTGTCGATAGCTTTGACCTGATCAACAAGGATCGCTGCTCCTCTGAACTGATCTCTTCTATGTATAAGGTAAACCTTATCAGCAAATCTGGAAAGGAAAATGGCATCCTCCAGAGCTACATCTCCTCCGCCGACTACCGCAACGGTTTTCTTCCTATAAAAAGCACCGTCACAGGTAGCGCAATAAGAAACGCCCATGCCGATATGCTCTGTCTCACCCGGAACCCCAAGCTTACGATGGTCGGCACCTGCACAGATAACAATGGTCTTGCCTTCATAAACATCTCTGTCACCTGTAACAGTCTTGATAGCTCCTCCATCGCTGACAGCCTTGACTCTGTCCAAAACGATCTCCACCCCCAGCTTGTCTGCGTGCTCTCTGAACTTGGTTCCCAGATCCGCACCATTCATCTCAGGAAGGCCGGGATAGTTATCCACCTCATAAGTAGTTGCGATCTGCCCCCCATCAACGGGATTATTGGTAATGATCATCGCATCAAGCCCGGCACGTTTTGCGTATATACCTGCTGTGAGTCCCGCAGGACCACTTCCTATTATAATGACATCATATGTTTTTCCCATTACGGCATCCTCCTTATATATTTTATACAATTATATTTTATAAAATATATTCTACTACGTTTTTGTTATTTGTCAAGCATATTCTGTAAAGAAAAAGCCATGGTTTGTTTAGACTTGTCATCCCTTGTTTTTCGGAATGACATGGACTAAAAAACCACAGCCCTGTTTCAAAATTATATCTGGCGGGGTACTTTGTCGTACCTGCCAACGCTATGATACTTTCAGGATAAACTTCTGCACTTCCCTGTCGTCATCAAGCTTTTCGATAGTAGCACCCAATCCTCTGAGTTTGACCTCGAAGTCCTCATAACCCCTCTGGATGAAGTAGATATCATCAACTACAGTAATGCCGTCCGCTGCCAGTCCTGCAATGACAAGTGCTGCTCCGGCCCGAAGGTCCGGCGCGGAAACTCTGGCTCCTGTATACTTTTCAACGCCTGTTATAATGGCGATATTGCTCTCAACCTTGATGGAAGCTCCCATGCGGGCAAGCTCTCCCACATACTTGAAGCGGTTTTCGAAAATACTCTCCGTCACGGTGGAAGTACCCTCCGCCAGTCCCAGTACAACTGTCATCTGAGGCTGCATGTCGGTAGGGAATCCGGGATAAGGAAGA
>JAEELH010000148.1 GCA_016288825.1 Lachnospiraceae bacterium
AGAGGTGCAGACTTTGAAAGCGGTGGCCTTATCAAAAAATCCAAGGCCCTTATACCTCTTATGGTGCCGCTTTTTGTGTCCGCTTTCAGACGTGCCAACGATCTGGCACTTGCTATGGAGGCCAGGTGCTATCACGGCGGAGACGGCCGCAGCAGGATGAAACCCCTTGTGTATTCCAAGAAGGATGGGGTGGCCTATGTGGCGATAATTGTTGTTTTTGCCGGAGTGATCGCTCTTAGCATTATCAGCGCCCGTGCGGGTTGGAGATTATTATGAGAGTCAAGCTTACCGTAGCTTATGATGGTACGGATTATTGCGGCTGGCAGATCCAGCCCAACGGCAACACGGTCCAGCAGGAGCTGATGAATGCGGTTGCGGACCTTTTCGGAGAGGAGATTTCGGTTCCGGGAGCAAGCAGGACAGATGCAGGGGTTCACGCCCACGGCAATGTATGCTGCATCGATGTTGACACAAAGATGGATCCCGGCAAGATCGCTTTTGCACTTAACCGGCGTTTGCCGGAGGATATAGTTGTAACTGAGTCTGTTTTAGTACCTGATGGCGAAAACGGATTTCATCCCAGATATGGTGCTCATCGCAAGGCGTATGAGTATCGGATCTGGAACATGCCACATCCCGATCCTATTTTGAGAAGATATACCCTCCATCATCACCATCATCTTGATGAGGCGCTTATGGATCATGGCGGGCAATATCTTGTGGGGGAGCATGATTTTACAAGTTTTGCCAGTGTTAAGTCCCAGACAGATTCCTTTGTCAGGACTATATATGCGCTTAGTGTTACAAGGTCCGAGTCCGGACTTGTGACCATTCATGTGGAGGGTAACGGCTTTTTATACAATATGGTGCGGATCATTGCCGGAACCCTTATAATGGTAGGTGACGGCCGCATGAAGCCGGAGGAGATAAAAGATATATTAGGGGCCCTGGATAGAGAAAAGGCGGGACCTACAGCGCCGCCCCAGGGGCTGCATTTACTTTGGATTGATTATGATTAGGAAGATATTTTTTACTGATCTAAAAAACTTATTACACAGTTTCTTTGCACTCGTTATTGCTATCGGTGTGTGCTTTTTGCCTGCGCTTTATGCCTGGCTCAACATCTATTCCAACTGGGATCCCTACGGCAATACAGGCAATCTTAAGGTTGCTGCCTATTCCGAGGACAAAGGCTTCAAGGATGATGACGGAACAGATGTCAACACCGGTGAAAAGATAATCGAGGAGCTTCATGACAACACGGCCATAGATTGGCAGTTCACGGAAACCAAGGAGGAGGCTATCTCCAAGGTGGAAAGCGGCGAGTACTATGCGGCCCTTGTTGTTCCCGAGGACTTCACTTACAACATGTATCATGTTTTCACCGAAAAGGTGAGTCGTCCCAAACTTCTTTTTTACCAGAATCAAAAAAAGAATGCCATTGCAAGTAAAATTACGGACACAGTAGCAGGTAATCTCCAGTCCAAGATGAATGAGGCCTTCATCGGCGTTATTACCCAGGAGGTCTTTAAGACTGCCAATGATGTTTCCGTTAAGATGGAAGATGGCAAGACTCTAAACAGCATAATCGAGGACATGAAATCCCTTCGCCAGGATATCACTTCTTATGACACTATGATCAAAGCGGCCAAGACAGGAAGCAAGATCCTTGACGAGGCCCTGGTTTCCGCGGAGCAGGATGTAAGTGAGCTTGGAGAACAGACAGCAGACAGCGCTCAGGGGCTGGTGGATGCAGGCAATGAAGTTGATGACGCCAAGGATTCCATCAATGAGTATTCCAGGCTTGTTACCAAGACCATGGATTCGGTCACCAAGCTTTTAAAGGATATCAAGGGAAAACTGCAGCAGGCTCAGATCACAAATGACGTCAAGGCCATAGAGGCAGCTGCCAATACTACAGCTCGTGACGTTGATCTTTTGCGCAAGGATCTGGATGCCCTTTCCGATGCTGCAATAGCAGATGCCACAGGTGCGGATGCGGCTGTTATCGAGGCTTCCCATACAGCTATGACATCATCCATAAAGTCTCTTGAGTCCGTTCTCGTACGTCTTGAAAATGCCTCCGGCGGAAGTGCCGAGGTTGAGAAAAAAAGACAGCAGGCTCTTTCTGATGTGAGTGATGCCCTGGATGAGGTTGACCGCGTTCAGCGTCAGTTTGAAAACGTATTCGTTCCCCAGCTCAATCAGAGTATTGATGGAGTTGAGACTGTTCTTTCCAATGCATCAGAAGTTATGACACAGATGTCCCAGACGCTGGTAGGAATGGGAGACGTTTTTTCTGCCCTCAAGATAACTGTTGAGCATGCAGACGAGAGCCTGGATCAGACCAGCGCTGCTCTTGGCATGATAGGTCAGAGGCTTGATACGGTTATTGAAAAGGTAGAGGGAGCTTCAAGTGACGAAAAGTGGAAAGTCCTGATCCAGACTTTAGCCGGTGATCCCGAGGCTTATGCAGAGTTCTTCTCAGAGCCTGTTACCATCGAGTCGTCAGCTATCTACCCTGTGGAAAACTATGGTTCCGCGGTTACACCTTTTTATACCGTACTTGCAATTTGGGTAGGAGCGCTGATCCTTACTGCGATCATGAAGACACATCCCCCGGCAGAGAACTTCCCGGGAGCCAGAGGATATCAGCTTTTCTTTGGAAGGCTTATCATTTTTGTGATCCTCGGACAGCTTCAGACAGCTGTTATCGTTTGGGGTGACCTGGTCCTTCTCAAGGTCCAGTGTTTGGAGCCGCTGTTTTTCTGGCTGGCCTCCGCCATCACAAGCTTTACATTTACCATATTTATCTTCGCCCTTGTTCACGCCTTCGGAGATGTGGGCAAGGCCCTTGCAGTCGTTATCGTAGTTATCCAGATAGCAGGATCCAGCGGAACCTATCCCATCGAGCTCCTGCCGGAGTTTTTCCAGAAAGTATATATCTTCTTCCCCTTCCCCTACGCCATCAATGCGCTCAGGGAGTGTGTCGGAGGAATGTATGCCAATGACTATTGGATATACCTATTGCAACTCTCAGTTTTCATTTTGGTTGCGTTGACTGTGGGTATATGGATACGTCGTCCATTTGCGTCCTTGAACCACTACATGGAAGAAAGAATGGAAGATACTGAAATGATGTGATATAAAAGCAGCCATTTGCTGCCCAGCCTTTGATCGTACATCCGAGTCAGCTTGCTGAACGAGGATGTAGAGCAAAGACGGGGCCAAAGAGGGTGCCAACCTTATGACTGGGGTGTCGCGTAGCGACAGTAGAGCGGCGCATGTTAAGCCTCGTGTCAGCTTGCTGAACACGGGCTGCATGCGAGCGCGGACCCCAGGAATAGGTAAGGCACCCGTGCAAATGGCGAAAAAGGTATTAATAATATGTCAGAAGCAGAAAAGTACAAAGCTCTTTACGAAAAGTACATAAAATACGAGAACAAGACCCACGAGAAGAATCAGGCCAAGATCAAAAACGGTCTCAAGGTCAACATCCTTCTCCCCCTGGTCTTCCTCATCATAAGTTTTGCGACCAACTCTTCCAAGCTGATCTTCCTCATCCTGTGGATCGCCAGCCTTTTTGGCATAGCTTTTTATCTGATGTATGTGGAGTATTCCGATTACAAGATGCAAAAACTTTTGGCTTCTCTTGAGGCAGGAGACGAGCTTGACAGTCTGATTGGCAGTAACGCCGTAGTTTTCGAGGAAGTTGTGACCGACAAGATAGACGAGATCGATGAAAAGATCGAGGAATCCAAGGCGGCCACCAGGGAAAAGATCGGCGAGACCCTTAGTGCCATTGGTGAAAAGAGTGTTGCCGTTACATCCAAGATTACCAAGGTAGTAACGCCGGGTACGAAATCGGACAAGGAGGAAGATGATGAGTAATATTATCAAGATC
>JAEELH010000149.1 GCA_016288825.1 Lachnospiraceae bacterium
AATGTGAGTGGATGTGATGTTATCATCGGCCTCTATGAGGGATCTAAGTCATGGGCAAAGGCTGAGAAGCAGGGTCTTTCCGTATTTACCGCAGCAGAGGCTGCAAAGCAGGCTGACATCATTATGATCCTCATTAATGATGAGAAGCAGGCAGATATGTACAAGGCTGACATTGAGCCCAACCTTACAGCAGGCAACATGCTCATGTTTGCACACGGATTCAACATCCATTTCGGATGCATCGTTCCTCCTGCAGATGTTGATGTAGCTATGATCGCTCCCAAGGCTCCCGGACATACAGTTCGCAGCGAGTATCAGGCAGGAAAGGGGACACCTTGCCTTATCGCAGTAGAGCAGGACGCTTCAGGCCAGGCATGGGAGATCGCAAAGGCTTACGGACTTGGTATCGGCGGTGCCCGCGCAGGACTTCTTGAGACTAACTTCCGTACAGAGACTGAGACAGACCTCTTTGGTGAGCAGGCTGTACTTTGCGGTGGTGTTTGCGCACTTATGCAGGCAGGTTTTGAGACACTTACAGAGGCTGGATATGATCCTCGTAATGCATACTTTGAGTGTATCCATGAGATGAAGCTCATCGTAGATCTGATCTATCAGTCAGGATTCGCAGGAATGCGTTATTCCATTTCCAATACAGCTGAGTACGGTGATTACATCACAGGACCCAAGATCATTACAGAGGATACAAAGAAGGCTATGAAGCAGGTACTTTCCGATATCCAGGACGGTACATTTGCAAAGGACTTCCTGCTTGATATGAGTTCTGCAGGTCGTCAGGTTCACTTCAAGGCTCTTCGTAAGCTTGCAAGTGAGCATCCCGCTGAGAAGATCGGAGAGGAAGTTCGTAAGCTGTACAGCTGGAATAATGAGGATGACAAGCTTATAAATAACTAATCTATTTATTGTTTTGTTGATGAACAGATAGGTACTATTGTGTACCTATCTGTTTTGGTATAAGGATAATACTCGGTTTATACGCCGATATTTTGGCGTTTTTATCAAATATGTGGATTATAAGCCCGGCCATGTGTTATCTAAGCATGCTTTGGTTAGTGAGAAATAGATTATCGTGGTCAGACCTACCTGCGAGGCAGAAGTTGCCACGGATGGCAACTTCACGAGGAAAGCGCCTGGATGAAGCTTTGACGAGGGTGCCGACTGTATTATGTATATGTCAAGGTCTGACCCGAGGATCTAAGCGAGCTACGATAGCATGCGTGATGGCATATGGCCGGGCGTATCAACCACATATTCATATTATTCAAATTCAGGAGAAGAAAATGCGAATACCCGAAGATTGGGACACCGCAAGCTCAGATAACGCTTCGCTTTGTGCAAAGTTTACATTTGGAGAGCATGTGTATGGCGGCCGGGATCTGCCGTACAGGTTGTTTACACCAAAAAAGACAGGCGATAGCAAACGATATCCCCTGGTACTGTACCTTCACGGTGCGGATGCGGTTGGGCAGGATAACAGAAAACAACTTGATATGCATGACATTGGGACCTGCCTTGCAAAGGATGAGTGGCAGAGGGAGAATCCCTGCTACATCCTTGCACCCCAGTACAGAAAGCACATGCATTGGGCAGGACCGGGTATGGCACAGCATCTTATGTCCCTTATAGAAGAGATCTTGAGTATGAATACGGACATAGATGAAAGCAGGGTTTACATGTATGGATATAGTGCAGGAGGGATAGGAGCGCTGGAGTTTATCAAGCAGTACCCCAATTCCTTTGCTGGAGCTATCATCATCTGCGGAGCCACCATTGGCAAGGGTATGGACAAGCTGACCTATACACCTATGTGGCTTTTTCATGCTGAGGACGATACAATAGTGCCTTGTGGCGACAGATCTTTCATTCCCATTGAGGGCACCTATCTGGGATCAAGACCGATCTTCAGGCTGTTGGAGCCAAGGATGGGAGAGCATGTGAGATATACAGAGTATCCCCGGGGTTGGATGAAAAATACCTTCGGCATCAATCCCCATTGTACGTGGGTTCCGGTGGGGGTCAATAAAGTGTGTTGGAAGTGGCTTTTTTCTCAGCAGAATTAAGGAAAATCGATTCGGATCAGCGTTTCCTTAAGTGATGTGAGAAATACTTGGTGAGACATTAAATATTCGACACAATATCTTGTATTTTCGCAGGAAAAATAGTATAGTAGTAGCCATGGGAAGAGAACGTTTTGAAAGTAACCGCTTTGAGGCTCATAAGGTTGTTTATGATCGGGACACCCAGTCCAAGGAGCGTTCCGAGCATATAGCCCCGTCTGCCCTTGCTGCTGATGTCAGAGAGGAGATGGAGCTTTTTGATGCTGTCAGAAACTACATCCGTGAAAATGATGTTAATGAGTTCGGTGTAGCGGCTCACTTTGATATACCCGTTTCCAGAGTCAAGGCATGGATACGTGATGGCAGGATAGAGTATAAGGACCTGGGCGACGGTGTTCTTGCAGAGGATAAGCGATGTGCCCTATGTGGCAAACCTATTGATTTTGGCAATATCTGTGCCAAGTGCAGCCGCGAGCAGTCCGGTAAGGGCAGAGGATATGCCGTTATGAAGCCTGAGGATAAGGAGGACGGAAAGATGCGTTTCCGTCATGACAATTAGACAACTGGGAGGATACTTAAGATGGCAATGACAATGACACAAAAGATCCTGGCAGACCATGCGGGGGTTTCTTCGGTAGCAGCGGGGGACCTGATCGAGGCTAGGCTGGATCTTGTTTTAGGTAATGATATTACATCTCCTGTGGCTATTCATGAAATAGACAAGATGAATACCGACGGTGTTTTCGATAAGGATAAGATCGCACTGGTCATGGATCACTTTGTTCCCAACAAGGACATCAAAAGTGCGGAGCATGTTAAGGAAGTCCGTCAGTTCGCCTGCAAGAACTGCATTACCAATTTCTTTGATGTTGGTGAGATGGGAATAGAGCATGCGCTCCTTCCGGAAAAGGGACTTGTTGTAGCCGGAGACGTTGTTATCGGTGCGGATTCACATACTTGTACCTACGGTGCTCTCGGTGCTTTTTCAACCGGCGTAGGTTCTACGGATATGGCGGCCGGTATGGCTACCGGCAAGGCCTGGTTCAAGGTTCCTTCAGCCATCAAGTTTAATATTACAGGCAAAAAGCCTTCACATATCAGTGGCAAGGATGTGATCCTTCACATCATCGGAATGATCGGTGTGGACGGTGCCCTTTATCAGTCAATGGAATTTGTTGGGGACGGAATTGCCGAGCTTTCAATGGATGACCGTTTCACTATTGCCAATATGGCTATCGAGGCCGGCGGTAAAAATGGTATCTTCCCTGTAGATGATCTGACCAGGGAGTACCTTAAGGAGCACGGACAGAGACCGGGCAAGGAGTATACAGCAGATCCCGATGCAGAGTATGTTGCAGAGTATACAATAGATCTTTCAGCACTGGAGCCTACGGTTTCACATCCTCATCTTCCTGAGAATACCAAGACGGCGAGAGAGTCTTCCGAGATCGAGATCGATCAGGTTGTTATCGGATCCTGCACCAATGGTCGTATTTCGGACCTTCGTATCGCAGCAGAGATCCTTGCGGGAAAGCATGTTAAAAAGGGACTTCGTGTCATTGTTATCCCTGCTACCCAGAAGATCTATTTGGAGGCTATGGAGGCCGGATATCTCCGTACTTTTGTTGAGGCCGGAGCAGTGGTTTCCACTCCTACCTGCGGACCTTGTCTGGGTGGTTATATGGGAATCCTTGCATCAGGTGAAAAGTGCGTATCCACCACCAACCGTAATTTCATCGGCAGGATGGGTGCTACAGATTCCGAGATATATCTTGCTTCACCTGCAGTTGCTGCAGCCAGCGCACTTACAGGAAAGATCACAGATCCCAGAGACATCTGAGTACGAAAACAGACTACTAACAGAGGTTTATCATAGGTACGGTTTCGGACATTAAGGAGAGATAATGAAAGCAGCGAGAGGAAAAGTACATACTTTTGGAGACAATATAGATACCGATGTTATCATACCTGCCAGATATCTGAATTCTTCGGATCCTGCGGAGCTGGCTACTCACTGCATGGAGGATATTGACGCTTCATTTGCCGGTAGGGTACAAAAGGGAGATATCATAGTTGCGAAAAAGAATTTCGGATGCGGTTCATCAAGAGAGCATGCTCCCATATCCATCAAGGCAGCCGGTGTTTCCTGCGTTATAGCGGAGACCTTTGCCAGGATCTTTTACCGTAATGCCATCAATATCGGACTTCCCATCGTAGAGTGTCCGGAGGCATCTGCAGGAATAAGCGAGGGAGACGAGGTTGAGATCGACTTCGATACAGGTATCATTTCGGACATTACAACAGGACAGAAGTATCAGGGGCAGGCATTCCCGCCCTTTATGCAAAAGATAATCGACTCAGAGGGACTTGTTAATTATATCAATAATTCTAAGGAGGAGAATTAGAGATGGCAATGAGATTAGTTACCCGATCAGACTTTGACGGACTTGCATGCGGCGCGCTTCTTCTTGCAGCCGGAGTGGTAGACCATTGGCAGTTTGCACACCCCAAGGATCTTCAGGACGGTCTTGTAGAGATCAATGAAAATGACTGTCTTGCCAATGTTCCTTATGTTGAGGGCTGTGGTCTTTGGTTCGATCATCACTCAAGTGAGTTTGAGAGAAATCAGCTCGAAGGCAAGTACAAGGGCGAGAGTCGTGTGACACCTTCCTGCGCAAGGATCATTTATGAGTATTATGGCGGCAAGGAGACCTTCCCTAATTTTGATGACATGATGGAGGCAGTGGATAAGGTTGATTCAGGTAATCTTACCTATGATGAGATCATGAATCCTACAGGTTGGATCCTGGTAGGATTCCTTATGGATCCCCGTACCGGTCTTGGTCGCTGGAGACAGTTTACGGTTTCCAACTATCAGCTTATGGAAAAGCTTATGGTAGCCTGCAGGGATAAGTCAACAGAGGAGATCCTTGCAATGCCCGACGTGAGAGAGCGTATTGAGGTTTATGAGGAGCAGACAGCCAAGTTCAAGGAGATGGTTCAGGCTCATACACGTACAGAGGGCAATGTTATCATTTCCGATCTTCGTGGTGTTGATCCCATCTATACCGGTAACCGGTTTATGATCTACAGCATGTATCCGGATCAGAATATTTCCGCATGGATCGTTACAGGACGTGGCGGTCACGGATGCTCTGCTGCAGTAGGATACAGCATCCTCAACAAGACCAGCACGGTCAATGTCGGACACCTGATGCTCAAGTACAACGGAGGCGGCCACGAGAAGGTTGGTACCTGCCAGTTCTCAGACGAGAATATGGATACCGAGCTTCCCAAGATGCTTAAGGAACTCTGCGAGCTTTCAAATAGTTGATTCAAAAAGAACCGGATGCATTTAGCATTCGGTTCTTTTAACATCCTTATCAATTGGGAAAACATTGATTTGATCAGTGTTTCCTTATGTCTATCACATCAGTTTATCCATTAAAAGTTCATAGACTTCGTCATACTTAACACGCCAGTTCATACATATGGCTTCGGCCTGATCTCTTGATATAACATGTAGGGCAAGGTCCATGATATTGCGCTCGTCCTCGCTCATCCTAAGTCTGACTTCGTACCCGCCGGTTATAACGCCGTCATAGGTTGCATACAGTGAGTTGTCACGCTTCATGTTCATGCCGCGGTTCTTGAAGTACTGCTTGGTATCTTCCTCGATAGCAGGTGTAATACGATCAGAGAGAAGATGGAGGGTGTTGGCGCCCTCGGGACTGATGGTATATGACTCCGCATCGGAAGTAGAGGACTCGATCATATTATCTGCCAGGAGTTCTCCCAGGTTTTTATGTACCGTGAAGTAGTCGGTATACTTGTTATCCACAAGAAAATCCGTTATCTGCTGAGCGGTAAGAGGATAGTCTGCTTTGGCCAGCAGATTGAGGATGGTGATCTTGTATATAAGGTCAACTTCAGCCATTAATGTGCTCCTTTACGGCGTCGGCAACGGTGCGGCCAACACGGGGATCGAAGGGCTCGGGCATGATAAACTCCTCATTAAGTTTATCATCGGGAACGAGAGAAGCGATAGCCTCTGCGGCTGCCAGCTTCATGCTTTCGGTAATAGATCTGGCACGGCCTTCGAGAGCTCCCTTAAAGATGCCTGGGAAGGCTACCACATTGTTGATCTGATTCGGGAAATCGCTTCGGCCTGTACCTACGATGCGAGCACCGGCAGCCTTGGCAAGGTCGGGCATGATCTCGGGAACGGGATTAGCCATAGCAAAGATGATGGGATCCGGATTCATGGAACGGACCATCTCCTCTGTGACAACGCCGGGAGCGGAAACGCCAACAAAGATGTCAGCACCCTTCATTGCGTCAGCAAGGGTACCTCTGATATCGGACTTATTGGTAACGGTGAGGATATCCTGCTTAGCGGAATTCAGATCATCACGTCCCTTGGAAATAACGCCCTTGCTGTCGCAAAGAACGATATCGGCAAAGCCGTAGCGGAGCAGTAGTCTTGTGATGGCGATACCGGCTGAGCCTGCGCCGTTGACAACGATACGGCACTGACCTTTGTCACGGCCCGTAAGCCTCAGGGCATTGATACAGGCTGCAAGGACAACTATGGCTGTACCGTGCTGGTCATCATGAAAAACCGGGATAGAAAGCTCCTCATCCAGCCTCTTTTCAATCTCAAAGCAACGGGGAGCGGAGATATCCTCTAAGTTGATACCGCCGAAGCCGGGAGCAATGGCCTTAACGGCAGCTATGATCTCCTCAGTGTCCTGGGTACCCAGTACAATAGGAACTGCATTGACATCGCCAAACTCCTTGAAAAGAACAGCTTTTCCTTCCATTACGGGAAGAGCAGCCTCGGGACCGATATTTCCGAGTCCGAGAACAGCACTGCCGTCGGATACAACCGCAATGGTATTGGCTTTCCAGGTATATGTATATGCTTCGGAAGTGTCTTCGGCGATGATACGGCAGGGAGCTGCAACGCCCGGGGTGTAGGCTATTGCCAGGGCTTCTCTGGAATCTACCTTTGACTTGGGAGTGGTATCGATCTTGCCGTTCCATTCCCTGTGCTTCTGGATCGCTATCTCGTCATTTGTCATGATGGTCCTCCTTCCGGATCACACTTTTTTAAACGTGCAACGCTAAACAGTATAACACAGTTTTTGGTCTAATTCTACAAAGGAATCCACTAATTACCGTACTTTACAACAATACGTATTTGTTTTATAATTGTATCTGTATAACGTCAAAGATCTTGCGGTGCCGGTCGCACCATTTTCCGATTAGAGGGTGAAGTTACATATATGGAAAACGATAGTATTAATAACCGGATTGCGTATTTGGCAGCATTTTCCATGGCTTTTGGTTGTATAATCGGATGGAGTAATTTTGTTACGCCAGGAACCATGTATATTCCCAGAGCAGGCGTTTTGGGGGTTATTGTCGGAATTGTCATCGCTTCTGTCATAGCACAGCTTATCTGTGTCAATTACATAGGTTTATCCAGAGCCTTTCCGGAAGCGGGTAATTCATACCTTCTGGTGAAAAATGCCTTTGATATGGATCATGCTTTTTTTTCGGCATGGGCCCTTCTTTTAGCATATCTTTGCGTTTTTTGGGCTAATCTTATTTCTGTTTCGTTTCTGGCGCGCTTTTTGTTTGAGGATAGTTTTTTATACAGTGTCCATTACAGCGTGGTGGGTTTCGATGTTTATCCCGGTGATATATTGATATCCATCATCTTTTTGCTTTTGGCGGCCTTTATTGTTTTCAGAGGTAACAAGACCACCTTCAAGATCATTACGTTTCTGTCTATGGCGGTGCTGCTCAGCATTGTAGTTATCTTTTGTATCGTTATGTCGAAAACGGATCTTGGGACGCTTTTTACGCCGGCATTTTCGTCCACTACCACTATGTCCCACGGTGCGCAGATAATGTCCATAGCAGTTATGGCACCCTGGATCTTTGTGGGATTTGAGGCAGTTTCTCATGTAGATGTAACCGGCAAGATCAAGCTCAACAGAGTATTTATTGCTGCGGGCTGCGCAATAATTGTTGCGACTATGGTCTGCATAATGCTTACTATTATCATTAACACCTGCCCACCGGATGGTTTTAGAAACTGGGAGGATTATATGATCATGTCCGGTTCCGTACATTGCTTTGCGGAGATACCGGTGTATTACAGTGTCCACAATATCATGGGTGATGAGGGAATAGGATTGCTTTTTATTGCCATGTTTTGCACACTTTTTTCCTCGGTTTTGGGATTGATGTTGGCAGCATCACGTACTATCAGGACTATGGCGGATGATCAGCTTACACCAGTGGCTTTTACCAAGGTCAACAAACAAGGTATTCCCTATGCAGCCATTCATCTTATCGTTTTTATTTCTATACCGATACTTTTTCTCGGTATGAATATCGTTGGCTGGGCACTTAATGTTTCGACTATTGCCATTTGTATCGTGTATGGATATATTTCTTTGGGTACATTTTTAAAGGCAGAGGACAATATCAGGTTTAAGGTTTGCGGTATTCTCGGGACCTTTTTATCTATTGCCATATTTGTGATCTTTATCATACCCGGATCGGCGGCCGGCAGTTTACTTACGACAGAGGATTATCTGATCCTGGCTTTATGGGCTTTGTCAGGTCTTATCTGTTACAGATTTGTTTTACAGCTTGATAAAAATAACAGGCTTGGTAAGTCTATGCTCACCTGGCTGCTCATGTTTTTCCTGCTCTTTTATGCCACCAATATGTGGACACATGACAGGATGCAGGAAGATTTACAAACTGCCGTGGATTCAAGGGAAGTAGAGGCTATCCTTACTACCAACAACCTGATCAGGACCTTGGTGGTTGTTATTGCTCTCATTATCCTTTTCGAATTGTTTTCGATCATGCTCCATCGCAACAGCGAGATGGATAGAAAGATTGCCAAGGAAGAGGAGAGGAGCTACATGCGCAATACCCTTCTTTCCAATATGTCACATGATATACGAACTCCTCTTAATGCCATTGTAGGCTTCACGGATCTGGCTCTTCTTGATAAAGATGACAGTAAAAAGATGTCGGAGTATCTGGAAAAGATCAGGATCTCGGGCACCCATCTGTTGTCCCTTATCAATGATGTTCTGGAGATGAGCAGGATAGAAAACGGTCAGCTTGAGCTTCATGAAGAAACGGTTGATCTCCCGGAGTTTATAAGACATATCAAAACTCTGGCTTCGGGTGACGCAGATGCCAGACAGCTTGATTTTAATACGGATATCAATCCCATGGACGATCCGGATATATTATGTGACAGAAACCGTCTCAAACATGTGCTGTTGTACCTTGTTACGAGTGCTATCAGAAGATGCAGCGACAAAGGCAGCGTTACCCTTGGTGTTATGCAGCTTGAGCGTACTAAAGAGGGAAGAGGCCTGTATGAGTTTGTGATCAAGGACAACGGGACTTTGATCCCTTACGATCTCATAAAGAAGGTCACAGATCCCGAAGCTGTTGATGATCGTGATACCGTATCAGATGCTCATGGTCTCAGTTTTGGTCTGTCGGTGACCAAAATGATCCTTAATATCATGGGAGGACATATTGAGATCAAGTCCGATGCGGAAAGCGGAAATCAGATTTACGTTACTATGGAATTTGATATTTCCGAGTCCGAAGTTGTTGCAGGCATAGGAGATAAACTTGCGCTATTAGACGGAAGAAGGGCACTTATTGTTGATGATATCATGATCAACAGACAGATAGTTGTTGCCATGATGGAGATGTATGGGATGGAGACCGAAGAGGCCAGAGACGGTGAGGAGGCTTTGTTTATCCTTCAATCCGCACTTCCCGGACACTATGATGTTGTGCTTATGGATATTCAGATGCCTAAACTCAATGGATTTGATACAGCAAGAGCTATTCGTGAACTTCCGGATCCCATTAATTCGGCGGTACCTATCTTTGCCATGACAGCCAATGTATTTGACGAGGACAAGGAAAAGGCGTTTGAATCCGGAATGAATGGCTTTATTCCAAAACCGGTAGACAGGGAGTATCTGGTTTCTTCGCTTGCAGAGGTATTTAAGGAGACACCGGATCACTGATTCAGATAAGGATGTAAGTATGGTTCAGTCTATTTACAAAAAGACGCTGCTTCTCATAGTTGTGACGGTTGTGCTTATCAGTACCGGTGCCATCATGTATTTTTTGGCGACTATAAGAAGTGTGCAGGATGAACAACTTCAAAAAAAGGCAAGGGAGTTTGCTGATATCGTGGCCATCAACCTCGATATAGATACCCTTGAATCCTTTAAGACCATGGTACAGGAAGCTTACAAGGCTGCAGACAATAAAGTCAGCAATTACTACATGGGGACGCAAAAGTACAATGAATACATCAGTCAGTTTGAACCCCTGAAGAGAACAGATGAGTTCAGATCTCTGTATTCTGCACTGTACAAGCTGATGGAAGTTTCCGATGTGGATTGTTTTTATCTTTGTTTTATAGACAGAGAGACAAAATGCGTTGTATATCTTGCGGATGCAGGAGATGATAATGTTTGTAATCCGGGATCCTTTGATGAACTTAAGGGAGAGGATCTCAGGGCTTTGGAACACCCCAATATGAGCCTTGTTCCAAGTGTCATCAACAATGAGATCTACGGAGATATTGTCGGTAGTGCGGAGCCTATCTTCAACAGATCCCGTCGAGTGATAGCCTATGTGGGAGTAGATATTTCTACGGCAATGATCGCAAAGCAGCTCAACAGGCTTATGATCAATACCTTTTTGACGATTGTGATCCTTGCAGTCCTTTTGGGGGCTATCAGCCTTTTCCTTACAGGCAAGATCATGATCAAGCCTATAGCTCTGCATGAGGAGATGGTGGTTGAAAGCCAGAGCCTTAAAAAGGAAAACGAAACCCTCGCAAGGAGGGCACAGGCTGCCGAAAAGATCGCAGAGTTGACCGGATCTATTTCTTCACTGCTGACACATATGCCGGCCATGACTTTTTCCAAGGAGATAGAGACGGGCAGATACATGGCCTGCAACCAGATGTTTGTGGAGTTTGCCGGCAAAAGAAGTGTTTCCGATATCGTCGGTCACACGGATGAGGAACTGTTTGAAAGCGACACTGCAAACCATTTCCTTGAGATAGATAAAAAGGCTGCTTCCATGGAAGAGCCATATATCTTCAGAGATGATGTAGTGGATGCCGGAGGCAATGACAGGTTCTTCCAGACCACCAAGCTTAAATTCAAGGATGAAAACGGACGTGATTGTCTCCTTGGAATGAGTATCGATATTTCCGAGTTGGTTATGGCCAAAAAGGAAAATGCTAAGACAAGAGATGCGTACAAGCAGGCCATGAGTGATAGTATTACGTACTCCAATATTGCTATGGCCCTTTCTTCAGATTACAACTACCTGTATTACGTAGATATCAATGATGATACTTACACGGAATACGGATCCTCCAATGGTCAGCTGGATGTAGAACTTACGCGTGAGGGTGATGATTTCTTCAACCTCAGTCTCCGCAATGCTCAGGAGATCATATTTGAGGAGGATAGGGAGAGATTTGTTTCCGCATTTACCAAGGACAAGATCCTGGCTGCCCTTGAGAAGGATGGCAGGTTCCTTATCACATACAGGATGATCCTGGACGGCCGCCCGCTTTACATGAATCTTAAGGCTGTTCGTCTTGAAAATGATGATGAGCATATCATTATCGGAGTTTCGGATGTTGATGCCCAGACCAGAGAAAAGGAAGCTGCAGAGCGGATGAAGCAGGAACAGATCACCTACGAGAGGATCGCAGCTCTTTCCGGTAGGTATATCTGTATCTATACTGTAGATCCCGAGACCGATCACTTTGTTGAGTTTTCCGCAACTGCTGATTACGATAGTCTGTCTCTTCCCAAGGAAGGGGATGACTTCTTTGAAAAGACGAGGATCGAAACCGAGCGGGTGATCTACGAGGAGGACAAAGAACACTGCGTACCCCTTCTTACCAAAGAAAACATTCTCGAAACCATTGAGCGTAATGGTCTCTTTACCATCAAGTACAGGCTGGTGATCGATGGTGAACCTATCTATGTTCGCCTTAAGGCAGCCCTTATTGAGGAAAAGGACGGCCCCCAGATTCTTGTGGGTGTCAGCGATATCGATGTCCAGGAAAAGATGAACCAGGAGTATGCGGCCAATCTTGCGTCTGCCGAGGCCAAGGCTAACCTTGATGCAATGACAGGTGCCTACAATAAGCATGCGTATTTCGATCTTGAAAGTCAGCTCAATGAAGGCATCAGCAGGGGAGAGAGTCCTGCATTTGCCATAGTAGTCTGTGATGTCAACGGACTCAAGCAGGTTAATGATACACTTGGACACAAGGCAGGAGATGAGCTTATCATCAGCGCATATAATACCATTTCGGAGGTATTTGAAGGCGGAAGAGTTTTCCGTGTAGGCGGAGATGAATTTGCGGTTATCCTTATGGGAGATCTGTTGGCCCATATTGATGATATGATGAAACGAATGGTTGATGTTAGTGTCCGAAATTGTACCAGCGGCGAAGTTGTGATAGCCGGCGGTATGTCAATTTTCGGACAAGCGGATTCGACCGTTGAGGATGTATTCAATCGTGCAGACAAAGCAATGTACGAAAACAAGCAGTGGTTAAAAGGCCAGAATGAGAGGTAAAAATGAGCGTACGAGGAATCTATACTTCAGTCAATGACATTCGTAAACGTGTATTTGAGGAGGTTGCAAGACTTTCATACAACTACAAGGATGGTGATCTGTCAGAGATGGAGCTGATCCCATACCGTATTATCCCGGGTGAGATCTCCACTTACAGAGAGAGTGTATTTCTTGAGAGGGCTATCGTTAAGGAGAGGATGCGTCTTGCTATGGGACTCAATCTCCGCACGGTTTCCGAGCATGCACCGGTATCTACGGGAGCAGAGGAGTGTATCAAGCCTGAGAAATACTATCAGCCGCCCCTTATCAATATTATAAAGTTCGCATGTCATGCATGTCCTGATAATCAGGTAGTGGTTTCCGACCAGTGCCAGGGATGTCTGGCACAGCCCTGCCAGGAGGTTTGCCCCAAGGATGCTATTACTACGATCAATGGCAAGTCCGTTATCGATCAGGAAAAATGCATCAAGTGCGGAAGATGCGCAGATGTCTGCCCTTACGGAGCTATCATCAAACTTAAGCGTCCCTGCGCAGTACACTGCGGTATGAAGGCAATCTCTTCCGATGAGTACGGAAGAGCGGAGATAGATCAGGAGAAGTGTGTCAGCTGCGGAATGTGTCTTGCCAATTGTCCTTTCGGTGCTATTGCAGACAAAGCACAGATCTTCCAGACCATCCAGGCTATAAAGTCTGATGTTCCCGTATATGCAGCTATCGCTCCTGCTATAGTAGGTCAGTTCGGACCGGATCTGACACTCGATAAGATGAGAGCTGCTTTCAAGGCTTTGGGATTTGAGGATGCCATCGAGGTTGCCATCGGTGCAGATCTTTGTACACTTCAGGAGGCTGAGGACTTTATCAACGAGGTTCCGGAAAAGCTACCCTTCATGGGTACATCCTGCTGCCCGGCATGGTCGGTTATGGCCAAAAAGGAATTTCCCGAGCAGGCAGAGAGTATCTCCATGGCCCTTACACCCATGGTACTTACAGGCCGTCTTATCAAGAAAAAGCATCCGGGATGCAAGGTTGCCTTTATCGGACCTTGTGCCGCTAAGAAGCTGGAGGCTTCCAGACGTACTATCAGAAGTGATGTTGATTTCGTTCTTACCTTTGAAGAAGTCATGGGTATGTTCGAGGCAAGAGATATCGACTTCAAGGATTTTGAAAATCATAACACCATGCACGGTGCTTCCGGAGACGGACGTGCCTTTGCCATCAGTGGCGGAGTTGCTGAGGCTGTTGCCAATGTTATCCAGGAAAGATATCCGGAAAGAGATGTTCATATCGAGAGGGCCGAGGGACTTGATAACTGCCGCAAGATGATGCTAATGGCCAAGGCCGGCAAGTACGACGGTTACCTTCTGGAGGGTATGGCTTGTCCGGGAGGCTGCATCGGAGGTGCAGGAACCGTTATGCCGGTCAATAAGTCCAGGGCAGCAGTCCTTCAGAATCAGAAGAACTCTTCCAAGGCTCACTCATATGACAGCACCTATGAGGAGTGGCTCGAGGAGATCGGTGCAGTAGAGTAAAAGTTTTATCAGGAGAGAAAGATATATGTCAGATATGAGAGCTAAGTACGAGACCCTTCATGTACTCGTTCTTAAGGATCTTGCAAAGAGTCGCGGTATCAAAAATACCGGACGTATGAAAAAAGAAGAAGTAATAGAGGCAATGCTCGAACTTGATAAAAAGGAAGCTGGCAGTGAGGTTACTCCGGCACCTGAGACTGCTGCATCTGTTGATGAGCCAAAGCCCGCACCCAAAAGGGGACGTCCCAGGAAAAATCCTGTTCCGGAGGAACCTCAGGCAAGTCCGATACCGGACATGCCGGCTGTTGAGAGACATGTAGCAGAGAAGTCTGCGGTAGAGAGGCAGAATGTAGAGAGACCTATAGCAGAAAGACCTGCGCCTGAGAGGGCGAGCGCGGAGAGACCGGTAGCAGAAAGACCTGCTCCCGAGGAATTTGTCTCCAAGGTACCGCCTCATTTTGATGATGCTACTACCTGCGAGGGTATTTTAGAGGTGCTTTCAGACGGATACGGCTTTATCAGAAGTGCAAATTA
>JAEELH010000150.1 GCA_016288825.1 Lachnospiraceae bacterium
ACGGCCGTCTTTTTAATGTACCTGAGCTTAAGGTGCTGATCGATGCGGTTTCTTCTTCAAAAGTCATCCCGGAAAAGAAAAGCAAGGAACTTATCCGCAAAGGTCGCACACATGGATTATCTTTCTTTTGCCCGTTCCAAGCGGCCATCATCGGAGAAGATACGGGAAGCTGTAGGTGCACAGCTTGGTTACGTCCGCAGAGACATCGGCTACATTGATAATTTCATGAGTCAGGGGTACGCCCCTGCTATGAAGTTCACAGATAACATCATTACCATCCATGTGCTGTATGATCAGCAGAAGCACATGTATGACACCAGGACGCATACGGTTCCTGACCGCATTGTCAGCATAAGCCAGCCCTATGTCCGTCCTATCGTGAGAGGAAAAGCAAAGGCGTCCACAGAATTTGGCGCCAAACTTCATCTCAGCATAGACGAAATGGGATTCGGCAGGATCGAGCATCTGTCTTTTGATGCATACAATGAAGGACCTTTACTAATCGATGCGCTGAACGCCTACAGGTACCGTAATGGCAGCTATCCTGAAAGGATTCTTGTGGACCAGATCTACCGAACCAGGGAAAACATCCAGTTCTGCAAGAAAAACAGTATCCGAATCAGCGGTCCAAAACTCGGGCGTCCGGTAAAAGACATAAAGGCACTCCGACGGGATCAAAAAGCTGCAGCGCGAGATAACACAGACCGTATCGAGATTGAACGTTATTTCAGCACTGCAAAACGTCGTAACGGCATGGGATCGATCAATAAGAAGCGTAAAGATACTTCTCTTTCAACGATTGGCATGTCGGTATTAGTAACGAACATCTTCGGTACTTTTAAGAACGCCGTTGAGGAGTTCGAAACCAAGAAAAACAAGAAGTTAACTCAACCGGGGGAAAGGGTCATTTGACCCTTCCCAGGCTTGAAATAGGGGTTGTTGACCAAACACTACGTAAACTCTGATATCGAAGAAGAATAAAAAACAGTGCCGCCGGAACCAATGTTGATAGATGTCGGCGGCATTTAGGCCTAAAAATTCTGGAAGTTAATAATAAAACGTTTCCAATTGCAAGACAATGATGAAGAGGGGGCAATGCTGGCAAAACATACAAATTAATCGGTGAATTATTGGCAATTATACCTAAATTTTTTGAATTATCAAAATAATACTTGATTATTTTGCGTTTATTTATTATAACTCATCATGTAGATCACTTATTTTTTTTGCAGATGAATGGAAACGTTTCCAAATGTTTTAGACAGTTATGCGTTCCGGTTTATTTGCAGAAAGAGTCTTTTATGTTTTATGAGGAGGAGCATATGAGAAAAAAATGGTTGGCATTAGCTTTAGCAGGAGTTATGGCGGCTTCCGTACTTGCAGGATGCGGAGGAGGAGCCTCCGGAGAATCATCCGACGCAGGGACATCCGGTTCAGGATCGGTATATTATCTGAACTTCAAGCCGGAGCAGGATGAAGCCTGGCAGAAGCTTGCCAAAGAGTACACAGAGGAAACCGGAGTGAAGGTAGAAGTCGTAACAGCGGCCTCGGGAGAGTATGAGACCACACTGACCAGTGAGATGGCCAAGAGCAGTGCACCGACATTGTTCCAGGTGAACGGACCGGTCGGCCTTGCCAACTGGAAGGACTATTGTTTGGATCTGAAGGATTCCGACATCTACGGACAGCTGACCAGCGATGCTTATGCATTGAAAGATGGGGAAGCTGTGGATGGTATTGCCTATGTTATCGAGTCCTACGGAATCATTACCAATAAGACTCTCCTTGCGAAGGCCGGATACAAGCCGGAGGATATTGCTTCTTTCGCTGATCTGAAGAAGGTTGCAGAAGATATCACGGCAAGAAAAGATGAGCTGGGATTTGCTGCTTTTACATCCGCAGGTATGGACAGTTCTTCTGACTGGAGATTCAAAACCCACCTGGCTAATATGCCGATCTATTTTGAATACCAGGACAAGGGCATCGATACTACCGATGCTATAGAAGGAACCTATCTGGACAACTACAAGAATATCTATGACCTCTATATCAACAACAGTACCTGTGATCCTAAAGAACTGGCCAATAAGACAGCGGATGATTCTGAGGCGGAATTCCTTGATGGAGAAGCTGTTTTCTTCCAGAACGGATCCTGGGAATACGGCAACCTGGTAGGAGATGGCAAGTTCAAAGATGAAGACCTGGTTATGATCCCCATCTATGTGGGCGCAGGCGATGAAGCCAATCAGGGACTTTGCACAGGTACCGAGAACTTCTGGTGCGTTAACAGCCAGGCTTCTGCCGATGACCAGAAAGCAACTCTGGACTTTATCAACTGGTGTGTAACATCCGATAAGGGAACCGCAGCCATGTCTGATGAGATGGGCTTTACGATTCCCTTCAAGAGTGCCAAGGAATCTCCCAATGTATTTGTTCAGCAGGATGCCCAGTATACAGCGGATGGAAAGACTCCCGTATCCTGGAACTTCAGCACCATGCCTTCTGAAGAATGGAAGAATGGTGTAGGAACAGCGCTGACAGCCTATGCTGCAGACCAGAGCGATGCGAACTGGAAGGAAGTGGTTAGTGCATTTGTCGACGGATGGAAGACAGAGTATGAGCTGACCAACCAGCAGTAACAGGGCGCGAATCATTTTTGTTAATTAAAAAAAGATTGAAGAGAGGAGGGCGGCAGTGGCTTCTGCCGCCCTCTTTTTAGAGAATAAATGGAGGGGTTATGGATAAAGCACTAAAAAAGTATTCTCCTATATTTGTCCTTCCGACTCTGGCTGCTTTTATCATCGGATTCGTGGTTCCTTTCGTACAGGGACTCTACCTTTCCTTCTGTAAGTTTATTACGGTGGATAACGCATCCTGGGTTGGCACAGGCAATTATCGGTATGTCTTTACAGAGCCATCTTTCCGGCATGCTTTCGGTTTTACCGTCAGTTTTGCCGTAGTATCGATTATTCTTATCAATGCGGGCGGTCTGGGCCTGGCCCTGCTCCTGACCCGCAAGCTTAAAGGGACCAATGTATTTCGGACCATATTCTTCATGCCTAATCTGATTGGCGGTATTGTTCTGGGATATATCTGGCAGATTCTGATCAATTGCATTCTTTCTCTGGCCGGTAAGCCTCTTCTGGCATTGAATTCCACGGCCGGCTACTGGGGCCTGATCATCCTGATGTGCTGGCAGCAGATCGGTTATATGATGATCATCTATATTGCCGGTCTGCAGAATGTACCGGATGATATTATCGAGGCGGCCCAGATTGACGGAGCTTCCGACCTAAGGACCTTCATCAGCGTCAAGCTGCCCATGATTATGCCTTCGATTACCATCTGTGTCTTCCTGACTCTGACCAATTCTTTTAAACTGTTTGACCAGAACCTGGCATTGACATCCGGTGAGCCCAAGCATATGACAGAGATGGTAGCCCTGAATATCTATAATACCTTTTATGCCAGAGCCGGGCTCCAGTGGCATGGCTACGGACAGGCTAAGGCGGTTGTCTTCTGTGTGATCGTGATCCTTATTTCGCTGATCCAGCTTACCGCTACCAGATCAAGGGAGGTGCAGCAATAATGGAAAAGAGAAGAAAACTTTCAGATCATATCTGGACCATCATCCTGGCCCTGCTCGCAGTGGCCTATTGCTATCCTGTTTTCATGATCCTGATCAATTCTTTTAAGAAGGAAAGAGCCATAGGAACCGGAAGCATCTTCAAGCTGCCTTCCAAAGAGACTTTCAATGGCCTCGCCCACTATGTGTCTGCCATCGAGTCGCAGGGCTTTCTGAAGAGTCTGGGATTCAGCTTGCTGATCACCATCACTTCGGTTGCGGCTATTCTTTTGTTCTGCTCCATGTGTGCCTGGTACATCACCAGAGTGGAGAATAAATTCACCAAAGCCTTGTATTATCTTTTCGTATTTTCCATGGTCGTACCCTTCCAGATGGTCATGTTTACCCTTTCTCAGACGGCCGATAAGCTGGGCCTTAACCGTCCCTTTAACATCTGGATCATCTATCTGGGATTTGGCGCAGGGCTTGCGGTTTTCATGTTTGCGGGATTTATGAAGTCCATTCCGCTTGAGATCGAAGAGGCATCCATGATTGATGGCTGCAATCCGATTCAGACTTTTTTCCTGATCGTTCTGCCCATCCTCAAGCCGACCCTGGTGTCCGTAGGCGTACTGGAAGCCATGTGGGTGTGGAATGATTACCTGCTTCCGACCCTGGTTCTCGACATCAGGAAATACAAAACGATTCCCATGCTGATTCAGTATTTCCGGGGAGGTTATGGCAAAGTAGCCATGGGGCCCATGATGGCCAGTATTATGTTAACGATTATACCGATTGTGATTGTTTACCTCGCGGGGCAAAAACACATAATCAAAGGTGTTGCGGCCGGTGCGGTTAAAGGATAAACGATGGATCAATAAAGGCTGGATTCTATATATAATGATGGAAAGCGCACGCTATGACAATTAAAGATATTGCCAGAGAATCGGGATATTCCGTGGGGACGGTATCCAGAACACTGAACAAGTCGCAAGGGGTTTCCGAGAAGGCCAGAAAACGCATTATGGAAGTGGTGGAGAAATACCATTTTGAACTGAACAGTAATGCAAGGCATCTGAAAAAACAGAGTAAGGACGGCATAGCTATCATTATCAAAGGAACCAATAATATGCTGTTTGCTGCGATTGTCGAGCACCTTCAGAGGATGATCAGGGACCGGAAGTATGCGTGTATGGTCTATTATATAGGTGAAGATGACAATGAAGTAGAACAGGCAATCCGGATCTGTCAGGACAGGAATCCCTATGGCATTCTGTTTCTGGGCTGCAACAAGGACCATTTCAGGGCTAAGTTTTCTGTCATCCCGATTCCCTGCGTTCTGGTAACCAGTACAGCTGAGGATTTGGGTTTTGACAATCTTTCCAGCGTCGGAACAGATGATGTGGAGGGAGCCCGGTATGCAGTGAATCATCTCTTCTCTCTCGGGCATCAGAAGATAGGAATTCTTGGGGGCAACAGGATGCAGTCCCAGGCAGTGGCTGACAGATATCTGGGGATAATCAAAGCATTTGAAGACCATCAGATGGAATTCTTTCCTGAGATTCAGTATGAGATGGGCCATTTTTCTTTGGCAGATGGCTATTCCTCGGCCAAGAGATTGATACAGAAGATGCCGGATGTGACAGCGATATTTGCCATGGCCGATATAACGGCCATCGGAGCCATCCGGGCACTTACAGACGCGGGATACAGGATCCCTCGGGATATCTCGATTATCGGATATGACGGTCTGGAGATCGGAGGTTATCTGGTCCCTAAACTAACTACGATACATCAGAATGTCATGGGTATATCCACTAAGTGCATGGAGATACTGATGGATCATATTGATAAGGGAATTCGTTCGGTCCATGAGCTGGAACCTTTTTACCTGCTTCCTGGTGAAACAGTGATGAGAAAACAATGAATACATATATAATGATTTGGAGGGAATCATGGCGGATATTCGATTTGAACATGTTGTAAAGACTTATGATAACGGGGTTACGGTCATTCCGGACCTGAACCTTGAGATAAAAGATAAAGAGTTTGTTGTGCTGGTAGGCCCGTCGGGCTGCGGCAAGTCCACCACACTAAGAATGATCGCAGGATTGGAAACCATTTCTGAGGGGGAACTCTACATCGGAGACCACGTGGTCAATGATGTGGCTCCCAAGAACCGGGATATTGCTATGGTTTTCCAGAGCTATGCCCTGTATCCCCATATGACCGTTTACAAGAACATGGCCTTTGCTCTTGAGCTGCGCAAGACGCCCAAAGCTGAGATCGACCAGAAGGTCAGGGAGGCGGCCAGAATCCTGGAATTAGAGCCTTATCTTGACAGAAAGCCCAAAGCACTTTCCGGCGGCCAGAGACAGAGGGTTGCCCTGGGAAGGGCCATGGTGAGGGATCCGGAGGTTTTTCTCCTGGATGAGCCCTTGTCCAACCTGGATGCCAAACTCCGTACGGAGATGAGAAGCCAGATATCCTCTCTTCACAAGAGGCTGGCAACCACCTTTGTCTATGTTACCCATGACCAGACAGAGGCCATGACCATGGGAGACCGGATCTGCGTCATGAAGGCTGGCATCATTCAACAGTTTGATACGCCCCAGCAGCTCTACAATTATCCGGACAATGTATTCGTCGCAGGCTTTATCGGTTCTCCGCAGATGAATTTTGTGGAAGCCAGGGTTGATGCGAATGGATCTTCTTATGATCTTGTATTTGGCAATGACCGGATCAGGGTCGACAAGCCGGAGCTTGCCCGGTATATTGGCAAAGAAGTTATCCTGGGCATTCGCCCGGAAGACCTCCATGCGGAGGAAGACTTCATCCGGAAGGCGGAGGACGCCTGCTTTACGGCCCATGTCAAGCTGGCTGAGATGATGGGATCTGAGATCTACCTTTATTTTGATATTCTGGGCAGCCAGAAGATCGCCAGAATCCCCTCCAGAATACCGGCCGGGGTGGACATGGATATCAGGCTTGCCATAGATACAGACAAAGTTCATGTATTTGATAAAGATACGGAAAAGGCAATCTGCCATTGATCCTAAGATACCATAATGATGCATGTTGACGGAGCCGGCATGTGACCTGGCTCAATAAGAAAGAAAGTGCGGCTATGAGAAACAGTGGAGTTTTGATGCATATATCGTCTCTGCCCTCCCCTTACGGGATCGGTACCCTGGGTAAGGCAGCCAGAGACTTTGTGGATTTCCTGGAGGCAGCCGGACAGACCTTCTGGCAGACCCTCCCTATCTGTCCGACCAGCTATGGAGATTCGCCTTATCAGTCCTGTTCGACCTATGCGGGCAACCCTTATTTCATTGATCTGGACCTGCTCAGGGAAGAAGGACTCCTGGAGAAAGAAGATTATGAGGGAATCTCCTG
>JAEELH010000151.1 GCA_016288825.1 Lachnospiraceae bacterium
CAGGACGAGTTCTGTCACCGATAGACGCTTCCCATATACATCCACATTCACGACATTTCCATGACACTTTTTCATTTGAATGGGGCGGAAAGTTTTCTGGGATAAGTGGATAATTCGCCTCATAATTCCACTCGCTTGCAATGATAGGATACTCCGACGCTAATGAGGTATTCCGCAGGTTAAGATATGCAAGTATCTCCTTTCGATCTCTACGCACATCAGGCATAACAATTTTACCCAAATGATAGCAAAGATTATTAATTGCCCAGTTTAAATACTTATCGCTAGCTTTTGGTATCTCAATCTTCCGGTCACATAAAAGGATCGGTGCATAGTTGGACATCTCCCTTATACGAATCAGCAAAATTCCATGCTCTTTACAGATTTTATATTTTTGTGAGTCTCGAACTTGATTCTTGGAATCAGTGTGGTAAACTCGACCGTCATACTCAATTCCTACATTAAGTGAAGGGATAAAAATATCAAGTTCCATGGAAGATGAGAATATTTCCTTATATCCATTAATAGCGTCGGGAAACACCTGTTTTATGTAATAGAAAATGGCTTGTTCCGGAAAAGAAGTACGAAGCATATCGGAACACTTCGGGCATCCTCGACCTTTTGCTCTATTACAAACTGTTGATTGCCATTCATGACCTTTGACACATTTCCACCATACTTTTATGCCACTGCTTGATGTAACATCGGTCGGCTTAAGCTGTCCATTTTTTGTTGGATGCCATTCTTTTGCCAATTCAGGATTCACTGTCGCAAGATCATTGTATCCTGTTATTACTCTTTTCTTTGCACAATAAGGACATCCCACCCCAGCAACACGGGATTTGACTTCTGCTTTCCATTCATGTCCATTGGAACACTTCCACCATACTTTTTTGTGTGTTCCAGGCATGACTTCGGATGGTTTTATATTATTCTTCGTTGGATGCCACTCTTTTACAAGCTCCGGGTATAATGTAGCAAGATCTGTTTCACCGGGAATTGGAAGTTGATGGGCACAGTATGGGCATCCCCGATCATGTTCACTTCTATTGCTGATCATAGCAAACCAAGAATGCCCATTTACACATTTCCACCACGCTTTCTTATGGCTCTTCAACCCAATAGCAGATGGATCAAGCAGCAAGGGATTATTCATTTCATAATCCCATTCCTGCATAAGAATTTCATTTTCAATTAAATAGTGTTGTGGCTTCATAATCTCAATACTCGATCATGGACCTAATATAGTTCTTTGATATAAGCCTGTTTGAAATAGCTTCAACCCAAAACTATTATAACGATAAATCACAAATGATTCCATGATTACCTCATAAGCCGGGCATATACATCTACTTCATTACTTTGCAAGCAGTGCTTGCACATCCATTTTTACTACCGCGCAAGCAATGTATAGATGGATGTTTTTCCATCTATGCGCCTGTTGGGGAAATTCCCAAACCCTTTAAGATCACACTTCGTGTGGCTGCACGTTTTTGCAAAACGCTTACGACCGGTCTTTGACCGGATACAGTTTTTTCATTTTCTCCAAATCCTATACACTCAAAAAAAGGCCATGCATCTGATCTTCATCTTGATCTTTTGCATGACCATTTCATTTCTGTCTTATCTGTTTTTTGATTTTCTCGGACGCTTATGCTTCCTCAGTTTCTCGGCATCCGTCCCGGGCGTCCCTTCACTTTTCATGGTCTCTTCCAGGAAGGCATTACTGAAAACCGCATATTTGCTCTCCCAGGTAAGGTACGTTTCCTTATCCCACTCCCCGCTCTCAAACTGTTCCCTTGCTTTCTTCCACGCATCCAGGGCAAGCTGGAGATAGTCTATTCCCTCTCCTTCGGTTTTCAGATCCAGGATCAGCCCGGTCTTCCCATTTACCTCAACTGGTTTCAGTCCGTGGATATGCTCCATCCTGAAAAAGATATGCATAGCCCCGGCGATAGCAGAGATATCCGGGTCTGCCAGAGCGAAGTAACTCACCTTAAGTGCAGCTGCGATCGTCTGCAGCATCTCAAAATCAGGCACCCTGTTCCCAAGCTCATAATTGCGGATCGCCGGTTCCGATACTTCGCAGAACTCTGCTAACTGCTTCTGTGTCATGCCGGCCGCTTTCCTGTAATACCGGATCCTCTCCCCGATCGTATTATCAAAAGTATCAAACATATCAATTCCCTCCGGATCTAAAATCGTCAAACTCAGTATAACACAAACAGTTCGAAATCGAAACAAATTTCTTTGATCCTATTGACTATACAAAAACGAACGGTTATAATCCTTCTAAACAGTTCGGTTTTGTATATATTTCAGGCGGAACTGGTCCTGGCATTTCGTGCCACCACCAAAACAGTATCTGGTAAAAGGTCAAAGTGACCTTTTACCGCAAGTCTTCATAATGAGGACATGCGGTGAACTATGGTTTCGCCTCAAGTGTTCATTTTGAACACCTGAGGTGTTGAGATCTCAAAGAGTTTTCTCAAGGCTCTATGGCAAGTGCTCACTGTGACCACTTACCACATGCCACTCCAGTTGACCTTCGATGGTGAAGCCATTGGTATCAATCTGATACCTTGCGGCAAGTTACCACCTTGGTAACTTGCCGTGATCAGCAGAAAGGAGATGATCGTGCACGTTGCACCGAAGGTGTCAATCTGACGCCACCGGTTCCACCGTTGTGGTCATTTTGACCACTCCCGTAATATTTAGAATATATTAAAAATATTATTCCATATATTTTGAATATTCGTCTTTGATCCATAAATGTGAGAGGTATCTTTATCGTTTGCCGGTTTAGGGTCCCGGCAAGTACATAAAGGCAGTCCTTAAGAATAGACTGCGGGTTATGTTCGAACATGGCACCACAGCGAGGCCTCTAAGGCCGGTATCCATGCCCGACACTCCCTGTTGCCGTAAGCCGTTATTCGCAGACGGCCCGGTCCACACAGATCGGAGTAAGAACAATGACAACCGAAAACAGACCCTATCCCGTAAAGGATACCTTTGTCCTTTACCGAAGCTACCTTGCACACATCGAACTCCTGTCCTATGAGAACAGGGGCATCTGGATCA
>JAEELH010000152.1 GCA_016288825.1 Lachnospiraceae bacterium
CATAGGTATAGAGGGAAGAAAAGAAGTCCTCAAAAAGGCCTATGATTATGCAAAGCGGAAAAAAGAACCGAACTACGATCCCAAGAATGACAACGAACTGCAGCTAGAACAAATCCTGGGTGATGAAACAATGACTCCCTATTTGGAAGTTCAGTTCCATGGTGGGGTATCCGTAGACGATATAGAAAGCGTCACCATAAACGGAGATGCCAAGAAGTCTGAGTTTCAGGATACAACCTATCAGCCACACGAGAAGCTTCCGGACTATATTGTGGAGCAGCTTAGAGAAAAGGGCATAAAAGCATATAACCTAAGAAACGGTGAGATCACCGAGGCTACCACACAACGAGAGGAGATGGTGGCGGAATACAAGAACCTGACTGAAGAGATGAGAACTTCAAAAAAAGGTGGATTTTTGGGCAGATTTCGCTCGAATTCCCCTGAGTTCGGGAAAGTTCTTGACAGTATGGCGGATTCTTATGCCCTGATCGAGGAAAAGATGCCAAAGACTATGGCAGAGGTAAGATTAAAGGGTGCAGAACTTATTGAACAGCTGAATAAAACTCTTACAGCCTGCAATACCTATATCAATAAGGCAGGTGGCAAGAGCTCTAACGGTGCGGTCAGAATGAATCTGGTAAAAAAAGCATATCTGACTGTATTAAATGATATGACGGCTCTTTCAGATTCCCTGAAGCTTATTACAGGAGATGAGCCTATGCAAAAGGGCGTCACCTGGACTACATTGATGAGGACAAGGCAGATCAATGCTTACACAGATTTTAAGGAATTAAAGCACTATGGTGGTGCTATGAGCGACCTTGTTGAACTCACAAAAAAGGAAGATCCTCTGGGTGGCGGTTTATTCAAGGAGAGTAATGTAGTTGAGCTTAAAAACCCGGAAGATCTCTTTAAGGAGTGCAAGCAGATAGCTCTGGAGCAGATGGAAAAGGACGGCTACAAACTGACAAAGGAGCTAAAGAAGGCAGTAAAAGATCTTAATGACCTGAAGGATTATGAAAAGATCAATGAGGATCCGGTATTTGACGTAGCATTGGAGTACATAAAAAACATATATGATCCGCGTTTGCTTGAAATTAAAAAGGCCAAAGAAATAGGCATGAAAGAAAAGATGCAGCCTAACGGAAAGAAAGGTATCGTATTCGCGGATCGTGATGTGGCTACATATCGAATCGCAGCGCTGTTTGGTAAGGCATCGCTTTTTGCCAAAAGTGAAAAGGTGTCTGTAAAGACCTGGGATCATAGTTATAACGGACATCTGATGCAAAAGGCTGAAGGCCAGGATGCAGCCCAATTTGTGGCAGATGTGATAAAAGAAAAGGTAAAGGCAGGGAAAGATGATACACTTAGAAACAGCGATATTCAAGAAAAGATGACCGGAGGTTTTATAAGAGATCTTTGCAATTTACAGATCCTCGATTATATCTGTGGGCAGACCGATCGACATTTAGGAAACTATATGGTACAGAAGGATGCCAACGGGAAGCTTATAGGTTTAAAGGGCATTGACAACAATATGGCTTTTGGAGGAATGAAAAACTACGAGCGAAAGATATCTTCATGTATTGTTTGTCCCGTTGGTACTGATGGTGAGCTTGTCCTGCCGTATATGGATATGGAAATGGCTAATACGATACTTGCCATGAGACCGGAACTGGTACGACAGCAGCTTGCCGGATTCATAGAACCGGAGGAGATAGACCTGGCGATCAATAGAATCTCCAAACTGCAAATAGCAATAAAGAGAGAGCTGGATAATGGTAATGACGCGATGTTCCTTACTTCTGAAGAACAGTGGATGGAACATCAGAATGAATGCAAAGTGACGAAAGACGGAGAAATGACATATCAGGCTAATCTTTTATCAGGCGAGCAGGGGAAGGAGTTTTACAAGAACGAGATCATTCATCAAAAGGGAGAAAAATGGCTGGAAGATAACAAGAATACACCATATGAGGAGCTTATCATCAAGCTTGAAACGCTCCTTGGCAGCGGCCGCATGAAGAACATGATCAGGAAGTTGAATTTCCTGAATCCTCCTCAGCAGAATCTGCCCAAAGACTTTGATGTCAAAAAGTTCTATCCGATACAGCTCGTGTTAAACAGAAAAGTATTGGGAACGGAAAGGGTTAAGATCAATAATAAGACTGCTTACAGGGTTATAGAAAACACCATTACACCATTACAGCAAAAGCTCATTGACCAGTTAAAAGATGAGATCGGCGCTAAAGTCACACAGTAAGGATATCTCTAACTACAATCGTGATATAAAGAAAATACTGGCAGATATATATCATAGATAACGATAAATAGGCTAACCGCGGTACTGCTGCAGTTTATGCCTTTGAGTTAGGCGAAGCACGTGGCGAAGTAGATTAAAATTATATTTGAATCGGATGAAAACAAAAAACTGATTAATAAGAAGAAGCATGGTATATCATTTGATGAAGCAAAGACAGCGATATGTTAAAGGACGGAGTACTCGTAGATCTGGGTGTGGATTCTCCCGATACAGCCATTCAGGATCAGGTAAATAGAGATTCTTTTTGGGTGAGATACCCATATATTATTTGAGGTACCCTATGAGGTACCCAAGAGGAGTTGACGTTGTAATCCTCCTTTTTACTGGATTTCTTGGGTAGAAAA
>JAEELH010000153.1 GCA_016288825.1 Lachnospiraceae bacterium
CTTCGAGGTAATCTCAATGAGCGTACCCAGATCGGCGGAGAGTGTATCGGTGAGGAGAGTATAGAGACAGATGCTGAGATGATCTCCATGATAGTACGTGGTCTTATTGCCAGCGGATTGTCTGATTTCGGAATCACCATTGGGCATTCGGCCATTTTTGACGGTCTTATGGATGCTGCTTCTTTTGACGAGGATACTAGAGACGATATCCGCTTAATGATCGCCAATAAGAACTATTTCGGACTTGAGGAGTATCTGGAGGGAATGGATATACCCGCACATCTTGCAGATGCTTTTTCACTTCTTTCTAATATGTACAGATCACCTGATGAATTCAGGAACCTTTTGGAATTGGTTTCCGATATCAGTCCGGTTTCCGATGCTATCTGTTATCTTGCCGATCTGTATGATCTGCTTACTTTGTTTGAGGTATCGGAGTACGTAACCTTCGATCTTGGCCTTGTAAGTGATTTCAGATATTATACCGGCATTGTCTTTTCAGGATATGCCTACGACAGTGGACAGCCCATCGTAAAAGGCGGCAGATATGATCATCTGCTGGGACGTTTCGGACGTGAGCTTCCGGCTCTGGGATTTGCGGTTGATGTTGATCATCTTCTCATCACTCTTGAGAGGCAGGATATTGATGTATCCTTTGAGGATAAAAAGCAGGTTATCATCTATACAAGAGAAAAAAGAGATGAAGCCATAAGACAGGCAGATACCTTGAGGCGCTATAAGAGCAAGGTCCTTATGGTTTTGGCTGAGGATGCACAGCAGGCAGAGGTTCTTTCGGGAGAGCTTTCAGGTTACGAAATAAAAAAACTTCTTTAGGAGATTTTATGAGCGATAATACAGAAAACAGATATCTTACGGTGGCTCTTGGTAAGGGTCGTCTTGCAGATAAGGCCATGGACCTTTTTGAATCCATCGGTTTTGGATGTGAAGAGATGAAAGATAAAAAGAGCCGTAAGCTTATCTTTGTCAATGAAGAAAAAAAGATCCGATTCTTTCTTGCCAAGGGACCTGATGTTCCTACCTACGTTGAGTACGGTGCGGCAGATATTGGAATTGTAGGTGAGGATACGGTTCTTGAGGAAAGCCGCAATATTTATGAGGTTCTGGATCTCGGATTTGGAAAGTGCAGGATGTGTGTATGCGGACCTGCTTCGGCCAAGGCCATCCTTGATTCCAGACGGCCTATCAGGGTTGCTACAAAGTATCCTCTCATTGCCAGAAACTATTTTTACGATCAGAAATCCACTACAGCCGAGATAATCAAGCTCAACGGTTCTATAGAGCTTTCGCCTATAGTCGGGCTTTCGGATGTGATCGTTGATATTGTTGAAACCGGATCCACACTCAGGGAAAACGGACTTGAGGTTCTTGAGGAGGTCTGTGATCTTTCTGCGAGAGTGGTGGTTAACCCGGTCAGCATGAGGATGGAGAACAAGAGGATAATGAGTCTGATATCAGACCTTAAAAACGCTATCAGATAGGAGAATTATGGAGACAATAGTATTAAAAGAGCAGGGTATAGATTCAGTCATCACTAACCTTCTTAAAAGATCGCCAACCAGCTTTGATGAGCAGGAGAGTGTTGTTAAAAGTATCATTTCGGACATAAGAGAGCGTGGCAATGAAGCACTTTTCGAATACACCAAAAAGTTTGACGGTGCTGATCTTGATGCTAAAAGCATCCTTGTGACTGAGGAAGAGATTGACGCTGCATATAAAAAAGTGGATCCCGAGCTGGTTGAGATCATAAGACGTGCCAGAGAAAAAATCCGTGTTTTCCATGAAAAGCAGCTTAAAAACAGTTGGTTTGATGCATCAGAGGACGGTATCATCCTTGGTCAGAGGGTGACTCCCCTTGAGAAGGCCGGAGTTTACGTACCCGGAGGAAGAGCTGCTTATCCCTCATCAGTTCTTATGAATGTTATGCCTGCTGTAGTTGCAGGTGTAAGTGAGATCGTTATGACAACTCCCTGTGATGCTTCAGGTGAAGTATATGCTCAGACGCTGGTTGCTGCAAGGGAGGCGGGAGTTCATAAAATCTACAAGGCCGGCGGTGCTCAGGCTATAGCGGCTTTGGCATACGGAACTACCTGTATTCCCAAGGTGGACAAGATCGTAGGTCCCGGCAATATCTTTGTTGCTCTTGCCAAAAAAGCTGTTTTCGGATCTGTTGCCATTGATTCTATTGCAGGCCCCAGCGAGATCCTTGTACTTGCAGATGATACTGCCAATGCAAAGTATGTAGCTGCTGATCTTTTGTCACAGGCTGAGCATGATCCTATGGCATCAGCTATTCTGGTTACTACATCTCCTGATCTGGCAAAGGACGTTCAAAAGGAGATCGAGGGATTCTTAAAGACTCTTTCCAGAAGTGAGATCATCGAGAAGTCCCTTGATTCATATGGCTATATCCTTTTGGCTTCCGATATGACTGAGGCTATCGATGCTGTCAATAATATAGCTTCAGAGCATCTTGAGATCGTAACCAAGGATCCCTTCTCTGATATGACAAGGGTTAAAAATGCAGGAGCTATCTTCCTTGGATCATATTCAAGTGAACCGCTTGGAGATTATTTTGCCGGACCCAATCATGTTCTTCCTACCAACGGAACAGCAAGATTTTTCTCACCTCTTTCAGTTGATGATTTCATTAAGCGCTCATCTGTGATATCATATTCGAGGGAAGCGCTTGAAGGTGTCAAAGATGATATCATCAAGTTTGCTGAGAGCGAGATGTTGACTGCTCACGCGAATTCGATTAAAGTAAGATTTGAAAAGGATTGATTCATGGAACGTAAATCTAAGATCACAAGGACAACCAAGGAGACGGATATCTCACTTTCTTTGGATCTCGACGGTTCGGGAAAGTCCAAGATAGATACAGGCATAGGCTTTTTTGATCATATGCTTACCAGTTTTTCCAAGCACGGTTTTTTTGACCTGGATCTTACATGTCACGGTGATATCGCCTGTGACAGCCATCATACTGTAGAGGACTGCGGTATAGTTTTGGGAGAGGCAATTGCAGCTGCTCTCGGGACCAAGGAGGGGATCACGCGCTACGGAAGTTGCATCCTTCCTATGGACGAAACTCTGGTCATGTGTGCGGTGGACCTTTGCGACAGACCTTATCTTGTTTTTGACGTGGATCTTCCGGCTGAGCGTGTGGGATATCTTGAGACTGAGACAGTCAGAGAGTTTTTCTACGCTTTGTCCTACAGTGCCAGGATGAACCTTCATATCAAGCTCATTCATGGCGAAAATACACACCATATTATTGAAGCGGCGTTCAAGGCTTTTGCTAGAAGCCTGTCGGCTGCAGTTACCACAGATCCCAGGATCAGTGGCGTTTTATCTACGAAAGGCAGTTTATAATGGAACATAAGAATCTGGTAGCCACCATTTATCTCAAGGATGGAGAGGCTGTTGCCAATCCTCTGGGCAAGAAAAAGTCCATGGATCCTCTTGAGCTTGCTACCATGTATAATGACAGCGGCATCGATAAGATCATCTGCTTTGATCTTTCGGATGACGATGAGGAACATGAAAAGAATATCCTGACTATCAGGGAGATCAATAGGAGCATTGATATCAAGACGGCGGCAGGCGGCAATATCAAGCGCCTTGAGGATGTTAAAAAATTCCTTTATGCAGGATGTATTGAGGTTGTCCTTAACGGCTCCAAGCCTGAGACGGTTGATCTTGTTCGTGAGGCATCAAGCCGTTTTGGTGCCGAAAAGATCCTTGTATCTATCCAGACTATAGATTTTCTTTTTAAGACCCGTGACTTTTTACCTGAGACGATCCATGAGCTTTTGGTAATGAACAACGACATCGTTGGTGGTCTTGAGAATATTACGGATATACCTTATATCCTTATCCAGGACAAGTATGATCTTGATGAGATAACGGAAAAACTTCGTTCAAGCCAGATAAGAGGTATCTACGGCAACTTTGTCAATACGGAAAAGCTTGATGTGATGCAGCTTAAGGCTACGCTTTCAGAGCGCGGCATCATCATGGATAACTTTGAGCCTAAGCTTTCCTGGAGTGATCTTAAGTGCAATGCAGACGGGCTGATCCCTGTTATCGTTCAGGATTATCAGACCGACAAGGTCCTGATGCTGGCTTACATGGATGAGGAGGCGTTTAATACTACCATCCGTATCGGTAAGATGACTTACTATTCCAGGAGCCGCGGAGAGCAGTGGATCAAGGGTATGACAAGCGGACATATCCAGTATGTTAAGTCGCTTACGGCAGATTGCGATTATGATACCATTCTTGCCAAGGTGGCTCAGGTAGGCGGAATTGCCTGCCATACGGGAGCACCCAACTGCTTCTTTAATGAGATCGTTAAAAAGGAGTATGTGGAGCGCAATCCACTTAAGGTTCTTGAAAAGGTGTACGATGTCATACTTGATCGTAAAGCCAATCCTAAGTCTGGATCCTACACCAACTACCTTTTTGACAAAGGTCTGGACAAGATCCTTAAAAAGGTTGGCGAGGAGGCTGCGGAGATCATCATAGCATCCAAAAATACCCAGTCGGATGAGATAGTATATGAAACTGCTGACTTTCTCTATCACCTCATGGTGCTTATGGCAGAAAAGGAAGTTTCATGGGAGGATATTACAAGGGAGCTTGCTCAACGATGACAGGTAAACTGGCACTTAGTGATAAGGTACTTATGCGGGTGGAGAAATCTGCCCGCTATATAGGTAATGAGATAGGAATGATAAAAAAGGATCCGGATGACGTTCTCATCCGGTTCGCTTTTTGTTTTCCTGATGTATATGAGATCGGTATGTCTCATCTGGGGATCCAGATCCTTTACGAGATGTTCAATCGCAGGGATGATCTTTATTGCGAGAGAGTATACTCACCCTGGCCGGATCTTCACAGGATCATGAAGGATGAGGGTATACCTCTTTTTGCACTTGAGAGTCAGGATCCGATATCGGACTTTGATTTTCTTGGTATAACTCTTCAGTATGAGATGTGTTATACCAATGTCCTGCAGGTACTTGATCTTGCGAGGATCCCTTTTCATGCCACGGATAGAGGTGAGGATGATCCAATAGTATGCGGAGGTGGTCCCTGCACATACAACCCTGAACCCATTGCGGATTTCTTTGACTTTTTCTTTATAGGCGAGGGCGAGACGGAGTATGATCATATTTTTGATCTCTATGGTTCTATGAAAAGATCCGGAACATATTCCAGATCCGCTTTTTTGCGTGAAGTATCCCATATTCCAGGTGTTTATGTTCCTTCATTGTATGAGGTTTCTTACAATGAAGATGGTACTGTTTCGGACTTTGTTCCCAAATTCTCCGATGTTCCCGCAACGGTTGTCCGTCAGGTGGAGATGGACCTTGATAATTCACCATATCCCGAAAAGCCCCTGGTTCCATATGTTCAGGCTACACAGGACAGGGTTGTTCTTGAGATCATGAGGGGATGTATAAGAGGATGCAGGTTCTGTCAGGCGGGTATGCTTTATCGCCCTACAAGGCAGCGTAATGTTGAGGTACTTAAAAAGTACGCAATATCAATGCTTGATGCTACTGGACAGGATGAGATATCCCTTTCCTCCCTTAGTTCCAGTGATTACGAAGCTCTTCCCGAACTTTTGGATTTCCTTATCGATGAGTGTACCAAAAGAAAGGTCAACATTTCTCTTCCTTCACTCCGTATTGATGCATTTTCTCTGGATGTGATGGATAAGGTTGCAGATGTTAAAAAGAGCAGTATCACCTTTGCTCCTGAGGGAGGCTCTCAGAGGATGAGAGATGTGATCAACAAGGGACTTACGGTTTCGGATATCCTTCAGGGGGCTACAGAGGCCTTTAAAGGCGGTTGGACCAAGGTGAAGCTGTATTTTATGCTTGGTCTTCCAGGAGAGCGGGAAGAGGACATGACGGCTATTCCTGACCTGGCTGATGAGATCGCCATGTGTTACTACGATACGATCCCCAAGGATCAGCGCAACGGCCGTGTAAGAGTAACGATATCTACATCATTTTTTGTACCAAAGCCTTTTACACCTTTCCAGTGGGCACCTATGGAAGAGGCAACTGAGTACAAAAGACGTGCTCATATCGTTAAGGACAGGATGCATAGTGAGCACAATGCCAAGAGTATCTCATATCAGTATCATGAGCCTGATGTGACTCTTTTGGAGGGTGTATTTGCCAGGGGAGACAGACGAATAGCGGCCGTTATAGAAAAGGCCTATGAAAAGGGTTGTTTCTTTGATGCCTGGACGGAGTTTTTCCATAAGGATCTTTGGGATCAGTCTTTTGAAGAATGCGGAGTAGATCCTGATTTTTACACTATGAGGGAGCGTCCTATCGAGGAAAAGTTCCCCTGGGATTTTATAGACTGTGGCATCACGAGAGCATTTCTTGAAAGGGAATGGAAGCGTTCCAAAGAAGAGGTGGTTACGCCCAATTGTCGTATGGGTTGCAGTGGCTGCGGTATAAGAAAGTACGGAGGAGGAGTCTGCTTTGAAGGCAAGAATAAAGTTTGAAAAAGGCGGAGTCCTTAGATATGTAGGTCATCTTGATATGATGCGGTACTTCCAAAAGGCTATCAGGCGTTCAGGTATTCCAATTTCATACTCACAGGGTTTTCATCCTCATCAGCATATGTCTTTTGCAATGCCTCTCGGTGTTGGTGTGAGCAGTGAGGGTGAATATATGGATATTGACCTTGAGGAGGAGATCAATCCCAATAAGGCTGTGGATGATCTTAATTCTCATATGGCAGATGGCGTCAGGGTGATCTCTTTCAGATATCTGACCGAGGAAGACGGCAATGCCATGTCCAGTGTAGGCGCTGCTTCTTACTTTTTATATCTTAAGGGTGGAGAAGGTTTGGATGGAGACCTTCTTATGTCATATAAAAATGAGCGTTTTGACGGAAAAGATAAAATGCTCATAACAAAAAAGACCAAAAAGTCGGAAAGAGAAATCGACCTAAAGCCTTTTGTATACGATTTCAGACTTTTTGAACTGGACGAGGACTATTCAAAGAAGATGCAAAGTCTGATACCGGACTATGAAACCAATGATTTCAGACTCAATACCGGCGACATGGGCATATATCTTCTTTTGTCTGCCGGAAGCGAAGAAAACATTAGGCCTGATCTTTTTATGAAGTATCTGACAGGGCGGAAGGAGGACTGGGAATACCTTCCTTTTGGTATTCACCGTATAGATCTGCTGAAAAAGGATAAGGATGGTGGTTTTGTTTCATTATGACAGATAAGAAAAACACATTTGGCATAATTAAAACCGTTTGCAGGGGAAAAGAGATAAAAGTAGCCTATCTTCTTGATGACGAAGAGCGGCTTTTGGATATTGATATTGATCCGGTGGGAACCGAAGAAATCCTTGGATGTATTTACATCGGTCGAGTTGAAAAGCTCATTAATGGGGGTGCTTTTGTCAGAATAACAAGTTCTCAAAGAGCGTTTTTGAATGTTAGGGATTCTGATGAAAAAGTAAACACAGGAGATCTTATTCCTGTTTCCGTTATAAAGGATGCCAGAGGTACCAAGCTTCCTGTTATCAGTCGCCGACTTTCGGTTTACGGCAGATACACTATTGTTTCCAGTATGGGCAATACGGTGTCTGTTTCCAGAAAGCTGGATGAAGAAAAAAGGAATCTCATAAAATGCGAGCTATCTAAAATTTCAGAGACATCCGGTTTTGATATACTGATCAGGAGCAGCGCAGGAGATGTTCCTTTGGATGAAGTTTGCGCCGAAGTTGTTCAGTTGACCACAACGCTTGATAAGATGCTCCGGGATTCCGAAAGCAGCATGCACATCAAGTGTCTTTATGATCCTGATCTGAAAAAGCGCAGTATCCTTGATCGGGCCAGAGAAGTATCCGGAAATTTTCCTCTTCGGGTAATATCCGATGACAGGCAGACGCTATTGGATATAAAGACACTTTACCGGTCATTGTATGATGAGGATGATACATCCTTTGTTTTTTACGGTGACAGTGTTTCGCTGGAGACGGTACACAGGATTGGCAGCCGTATTGAAAAACTCCTGAGCAGACAGATCTATTTAAAGCACGGAGTTGAGATCGTTATAGATCCGGTGGAGGCATGTACCATAATAGACATTAATTATGCTTCATATAATAAGGGTCAAAAATCCGACGAGTCCTTTTATAACGCCAATATCATTGCAGCAAGGGAGATATTCAGACAGATCCGGCTTCGCAACATATCCGGTATCATACTTGTTGATCTTATCAATATGTCTGATGAGAGCCGTGATCAGTTTATAAAGCAGATCAAAAGAGAAGCTGAGGGTGATCCCTGCAAGCTGGATGTTTTAGATATTACAAAGCTTGGAATGCTGGAAATGACACGTCAGAGAACGTCGCCGTCAATAGGCGAATTATTTGGTTGACTTGACCGGAATTTTGTGGTAAAGTACTGTAGTTGTCGCACGGTGAGGTTTATGTAAGCACGTTCCATGAGGGAGCGGCACCAAAACCGGCGTTTTATTTAGGAGGTATTTATGTACGCAATCATTGCAACAGGCGGGAAGCAGTATCGTGTTTCCGAGGGTGATGTACTTGAAGTTGAAAAGCTTGGTGCATCCGAGGGCGAGAAGGTTACTTTTGACCAGGTTCTCGCTGTAGGCGGAGATGAGCTCAAGATCGGTTCCCCCACAGTTTCAGGTGCAAGTGTTGAGGCTTCAGTAGTAGCTGAGGGACGTGGACGCAAGGTTATCGTTTACAAGTATAAGCCTAAAAAGGGCTTCCACAAGAAAAACGGTCATCGTCAGTCCTTCACCCGTGTTAAGATCGACAAGATCAACGCATAGGGATGATACATATCGACGTTGAAAAGCGTGACGGGGCATATACTTTTTTCAAAAGTGCCGGTCATGCAGGCTTTGCAGGTGTAGGCGAGGATATCGTCTGCTCGGCAGTCAGTATTCTTGTTATAAATACGGCAAATTCCATTATGAGCTTTTGCAGGGATGCCGTGAGTGTTGACGCCGATGATGCAAAGGGGGAGATATCCATCAGATTTGATGAGACTCCCGGCCATGATGCGACCCTTCTCATGGATTCCATGATGCTTGGGCTTGGCGGAGTGGCAGAAGAGTACAAAGATTTCGTTAAGATCAATTTTCAGGAGGTATAGACCATGTTACAGATGAACCTTCAGTTCTTCGCTCATAAAAAGGGAATGGGTTCTACCAAGAACGGTAGAGATTCCGAGTCAAAGCGTTTAGGTGCTAAGCGTGCAGACGGTCAGTTCGTAAAGGCAGGTAATATCCTTTACCGTCAGCGCGGTACACGTATCCATCCCGGTGTTAATGTTGGTAAGGGTGGCGATGATACACTTTTTGCCAAGGTTGACGGCGTGCTTCATTTTGAGCGCAAGGGACGTGATCGCAAGGTTGCCAGTGTTTATCCGGTAGCTGAGTAATCTATTGATTTTTGCACCTGTTGTCTATAATAGATGGCAGGTGTTTTTTTAAAGGAATTAACTATGTTTGCAGATAGAGCAAGGATCATAATCAAGTCGGGGCGCGGAGGCGACGGGCATGTAAGCTTCAGAAGAGAAAAATATGTGCCTAACGGCGGACCTGATGGCGGGGACGGCGGAAAAGGCGGCGACGTCATCTTTGAGATAGACAAGGGTAAAAATAACTTGTCCGATTTCAGACATAAAAGAAAATATGCTGCAGAAAACGGTGAAGAAGGCGGAAAGAGAAACTGCCACGGTAAAAACGGTTCCGATATCGTACTTAAAGTACCGGAGGGGACTGTTGTTCATGATGCAGAGACCGGCAAGGTTATTGTTGATATGTCCGGTGATAACCAGCGTGTTACGGTCCTTACAGGCGGCAAGGGTGGACTTGGTAACCAGCATTTTGCTACGGCAGCCATGCAGGCACCCAAGTATGCCAAGCCCGGTGAGGATGCTATCGAGCTTGAGGTTGTACTTGAACTTAAGGTTCTGGCAGATGTAGGACTTGTAGGTTTTCCTAATGTTGGAAAGTCTACGTTGTTGTCCCATATTTCCAATGCCAAGCCTCAGATAGCTAATTATCACTTTACAACTCTTTCTCCCATACTTGGAGCCGTTGATATGGGTGATGGTCAGGGATACGTTGTAGCAGACATTCCGGGCCTTATAGAAGGCGCTTCTGAGGGTATAGGCCTGGGACATGAGTTCCTTCGCCATATCGAGCGTACAAAGCTTCTGGTACACCTTGTGGACGGTGCCTCGGTTGAGGGCAGAGATCCGGTAGAGGATATCAGGGCTATCAATCAGGAACTTGAAAAATACAATGCTTCTATCATTGAAAAACCTCAGATCCTGGTCCTTAACAAGATGGATGCCATGCAGGAAGGCAGAGAAGAACTGCTTGAGCGCATTAAGTCCGATCTGGGATATGATGAGTCTGACATTTTCTGCATTTCAGCAGTAACCGGACAGGGTGTGGATGATCTTAAGTTTGAGATCTCAAGGCGACTTGGGGAGATGAAGGATACATCCGTTACCTATGAGAGTGAATTTGACACTTCTAATATCCGTCAGGAGGCTTTATCATACGAGATAGAGGTTAATTCCGACGGTGAGTATGAAGTATTCGGTCCCAAGATCGAAAAGATGCTGGGATATACGAATCTTGAGTCCGAAAAAGGATTTGCGTTTTTCCAGAGGTTCCTCAAAGAAAACGGTATCAATGACCGGCTTGAGTCTATGGGGATCGAAGAAGGTGATATTGTACGCATGTACGGACTCACATTTGAATATTACAAGTAAATCGGAGATTATTATATGACAAATAAACAACGTGCATTCTTGTCATCCTTGGCAAATAAGGAGGATTCCATTTTGCGGATCGGCAAGGGCAGTATTACCCCCGAGTATATCGGAGCTATTGAGGAGGCCATCGCCAAGCGTGAGCTCATCAAGATCTCTGTGCTTAAGAACTGCATGGATGATCCTCATGAAATAGCCGATGTTATCGCAGAGCGTACCAAGTCCGAAGTAGTACGTGTTATAGGACGTAAGATCATTCTTTATCGTCCTGCTAAAAAGCCCATTATCAAGCTTCCGGAGAAGTAAAATGAAAATTGGCATCCTTGGCGGCAGTTTTGCCCCTATCCACAACGGACATGTTCATATTGCACTTATGGCTCTTAGGGAGGCTCATTTGGATCAGGTTTGGCTCATGCCATCCGGAAAGGCGCCTCATAAAAGCATTGATGGGGGTGCTACAAGATATCATCGATACGAGATGGTAAGACTTGCAGCTGCTTGTAATGACAGGCTTATTCCTTTTTCCTATGAGATCAAAAAGGATGAACGGTGCTATACATATAAGACCCTGGAGGAACTTAAGGAAATCTATCCTTACCATGAGTTTTTCTTTATAATAGGTGAGGATTCCGTTGATATGTTTCCGGAGTGGAGATATCCTGAGAGGATCACAGCTTCGGCCTCGCTTCTTATTGCAGCTAGGCCGGGAAGCGTTGCGGGTGACCTGGTAAAAAAGGGAGAGGAACTGGCAAAACGATATAACTGCTACGTACAGGTTATTTCAACTGATGTCATGGATATTTCCTCTACAACCATAAGAGAGATGCTCAATCGTGGTTCCGACGTGTCGGATCTGTTGCCTGAGAGTGTATCAAGATATATCAAAGAACATCATTTGTACGAAAACAGACCTGTTATATATGATGATGATTGTCTTGATACAATTCGCAAAAAGATCAAGGATCGTCTTCCCAAAAAGAGATACAGACATTCACTGGGTGTCAGTGAAACGGCCTGTGCTTTGGGTATGAGGTACGGAGTAGATCACAGAGCAGCAACTCTTGCAGGTCTTTTGCATGACTGCACCAAGTATATCAAGAGTGATGATCAGATATCATATTGTAAAAAGCACGATATAGTTTTTTCTGATAATGAAAAGAAAGCCCCTTGGCTTATACATGCTATAACCGGTGAGTACGAAGCAGTACATGAGTATGATATCGTAGATAAAGAGGTTCTTTCCGCCATAAGATGGCATACCACCGGACGGGCTGATATGACGATCCTTGAAAAGATCGTTTTTGTTGCGGATTATATTGAGAAGGGCAGAGATCAGGCGCCTAGATTGTCTGAGATCAGACAAGCCGCTTTTATTGACATAGATATGGCTATGAAGATGATACTTTCGGATACCATAGAGTATCTTGAGGTGAGCGGAAAACCGGTACATCCGGATTCGAAGGAAGCTTTTGAGTACTATAAATAATCTAAAGGAGTTATCTAAAATGGATGAAAATAAGTTAAAAGAGATCCTGGGACGTCTTGTACATGTGCTTGACGAGAAAAAGGCAGAGGATATAAGGGTTATCGACATCCGCGGAATATCCGTTATTGCTGACTTTTTTATCGTAGCAAGTGCAGGCAACCAGAATCAGCTTCTGGCTATGCAGGATGCAGTGGATGAAGAGATGACAAAGCAGGGGCAGTTGGCCCGTTCTATAGAGGGTAACAGGAATTCTACATGGATACTGATGGACTATGAAGATGTAATAGTTCAGCTGTTTACAAGAGAGGATCGTCTTTTCTATGATCTGGAGCGGATCTGGAAAGATGGCGTAAGTGTTGATGTTTCCACACTTTAATAGATCATTGTTTACAAATAGTTAGGAGGAGCCAATGGCACAGCGAACTGATATCCACAAAGTACTTATTATCGGATCCGGTCCTATTGTGATCGGACAGGCTTGTGAGTTTGATTATTCAGGAACACAGGCTTGTAAAGCACTCCGTTCTTTAGGGTACGAAATCGTACTTGTTAATTCCAATCCTGCAACCATCATGACTGATCCGGAGATGGCTGACAGGACTTATATTGAACCCCTCAATGTAGAGCGTGTTGAGGCTGTTATTGAAAAAGAAAGACCAGATGCTTTGCTTCCTAATTTAGGAGGGCAGTCGGGTCTTAATCTATGTTCAGCACTATATAAGGCCGGGGTTTTGGATAAGTACGGTGTTAAGGTTATCGGTGTTCAGGTTGATGCAATTGAGCGCGGAGAGGACAGGACAGAGTTTAAAAAGACAATGGACTCCCTGGGTATCAAGATGGCTCGTTCAAAGGCTTGCTACAGTGTTGAGGAGGCCCTTGAGGAGGCTGATGAACTTGGATATCCGGTTGTTCTTCGTCCTGCATATACCATGGGCGGTGCCGGCGGCGGCCTTGTTTACAACAAGGAAGAACTCCGTACCGTTTGCTCCAGAGGTCTTGCGGCATCAATGATCCACCAGGTTCTGGTTGAGGAGTCCATCCTAGGCTGGGAAGAGCTTGAGCTTGAAGTTGTCCGTGATAAGGACAATAACATGATAACTGTATGCTTTATCGAGAACGTTGATCCAGTTGGTGTTCATACAGGTGATTCTTTCTGTACCGCACCCATGCTTACCATATCCGAAGATCTTCAAAAGGAGCTTCAGCGTCAGGCATACAAGATCGTTGAACATATCGGTGTTATCGGCGGAACTAATGTACAGTTCGCACATGATCCGGTTTCTGACCGTGTTGTTGTTATTGAGATCAATCCCCGTACGTCTCGTTCTTCTGCTCTTGCTTCAAAAGCAACAGGATTCCCTATCGCTCTTGTTTCCGCTAAGCTTGCTACCGGACTTACTCTTTCCGAGCTCAAGGATTCAAAGTTCGGAACCCTTGATAAGTATGAGCCCAATGGTGATTATGTAGTTGTAAAGTTTGCTCGTTGGGCTTTTGAAAAGTTCCATGGCGTAGATGACAAGCTTGGTACACAGATGAGGGCTGTTGGCGAGGTCATGAGTATCGGAAAGAACTTCAGGGAGGCATTCCAGAAGTCTATCAGATCTCTTGAGAAGGATAGGTACGGTCTCGGACTCGTTGAAAAGTTTGAGAGTATGGATCTTAAAGATATCATGCGTCAGCTCAAAGATGCTTCCTCTGAAAGATATTTTCTTATTTATGAGGCTCTTAAAAAGGGTGCAACTGTTGATGAGATCTGTGATATTACCAAGGTTAAGCGTTACTTTATAGATGAGATAAAGGCTCTTTGCGATGAAGAGACAGCTATGGCTTCATCCAAGGGAAGCCTTCCTTCGGACGATGCTCTCATCAGTGCTAAAAAGGACGGATTTTCCGACAGATATCTTGCTAAACTTCTTGGTATTTCAGAGGATGATGTTCGCGCCAAGCGTGAACAACTTGGTCTTTTTGAAGGATGGCACGGCGTTCACGTTTACGGAACAGATGGCAGCGCATATTATTATTCAACATATAATGCGCCGGATGAAAGTACGGTTTCGGATAATTCTAAGAAAATAATGATCCTTGGCGGAGGCCCCAACCGTATAGGACAGGGTATCGAGTTTGATTATTGCTGCGTTCATGCCTCACTTGCTCTTAAGAAGATGGGCTTTGAGACTATTATCGTAAACTGCAATCCCGAGACGGTTTCAACAGATTACGATACCTCAGACAAGCTTTATTTTGAGCCCCTTACACTTGAGGACGTACTTCAGATCTACAAGAAGGAAAAGCCTCTTGGAGTTATCGCGCAGTTCGGTGGCCAGACACCTCTCAACCTTTCCGCAAAGCTTAAGGAGGAAGGTGTTAATATTCTTGGAACCACTCCAGAGGTCATTGATCTGGCTGAGGACAGGGATCAGTTCCGTATGATCATGGAGAAACTTGGAATCCCCATGGCTGAGTCAGGTATGGCTTCGGACATAGAAGGAGCCAAAGAGATTGCAAACAGGATCGGATATCCTGTTATGGTTCGTCCTTCATTCGTTCTTGGCGGAAGAGGAATGGAGATCGTTCGTGACGACGAGAGCATGGAAGAGTACATGAAGGCAGCTATCGGAGTAACTCCAGATCGTCCCATTCTTATTGATAGATTTTTGCATAATGCCATGGAGTGTGAGGCAGATGCCATTTCAGACGGTAAAAACGCATTTGTTCCCGCTGTTATGGAGCATATTGAGCTTGCTGGTATCCATTCGGGAGATTCGGCCTGCATCATTCCTTCCAAGCATATCAAGCCAGAGCATCTTAAGACTATTGAGGAATACACCGCAAAGATCGCAACTGAAATGAATGTTGTGGGTCTTATGAACATGCAGTATGCTATAGAGGATGATACGGTTTATGTTCTTGAGGCTAATCCCAGAGCATCCCGTACGGTTCCGCTTGTATCTAAGGTTTGCGGTATAAGCATGGTTCCCATAGCTACTGAGATCATTACAGCTTCGATAACAGGCAAGGAATCTCCTGTTCCGGGGCTTATTGCATCAAAGTCAGATAAGGAACCTGAGTATTACGGAGTTAAGGAATCTGTGTTCCCCTTCTCTATGTTCCCTGAGGTTGATCCGATACTTGGACCCGAGATGAGATCAACAGGAGAGGTTCTTGGTCTTGCTGAGACTCCCGGTGAGGCATTTTTCAAAGCTCAGGAGGCTGCCGGCGGTATCCTTCCTCTTGAAGGTGCAGTTCTTATTTCACTTAACGAGGCGGACAAGCCTATGGCAAGAGAACTTGCAAAGAAGTTTTCAGAGGACGGTTTTGAGATCTACGCAACCGGTAAGACACATCAGGTTATAACCGATGCAGGTATCAATGCTCGCAAGGTTATGAAAAACTATGAGGGTGGCAGACCCAATGTTGAGGATATCATAAAGAACGGCGAGGTACAGCTTATCATCAATACTCCCATTGGAAGAGGAGCGGAGCATGATGACGGTTATTTAAGGCGTGCTGCCATTAAGGCAGGTATTCCTTATGTTACTACGGTTGCTGCAGGAATGGCTGCTGCTGAGGGTATCCATGAGGTTAAAAACGGCGGTAATACAAGGATCCATTCGCTGCAGGATTACCACGGATGAATTTGACTTTTTTATTATTCGTGGTATAATTTGGGGCGGTGCGTTTTTGTAACTATGAGATATTATTGAGGTTGATTTTCATGGCCAAGAAGGGTAAGAAAAGTGCTTCCAAAAAGAGTTCCAGAAAGATACTGGTATTTTTCCTGTTGTTATCTATATTGATAATACTGGGCATTTACCTTTATTTTGTGCATTCTTATTGGGATAAGTTCATAGATAATACCGAAGTTGCGGGATATGATGTCAGCCGTATGACTCTTGCTGAGGCAGAGAACTTTTTTGCGAACAAGAGCAGTGATTATCATATAGATATAAGCTTCCGTATGGATGAAACAGAGACTATTGATTCTTCGGATATTGATTTTAAATACAACTCCGATAGCGGACTTACCAGAGCCATTACGGATCAGAATCCTTTTGCTTGGCCCGTAACTCTTTTCAAGGGTTCACAGTATGATCTGGAATCTACTTTTTCCGAGGAAAAGCTTAAGAAAAAACTTAAGTCTTTCAAGGAATTTGATAAGAAAAACATGATCGCTCCCGTTGATGCGTATGCAAAATGGGACGAGTCTGATTTCGTAATCGAGCCGGAGGTTATGGGTACAAAATTCTCGGTAAAGGACGCTATCTCAGCTGTTTCCGATGCTATTCACGGTGTCAAGACCAGTATAGATCTGGAGGAGTTTTACGAGAATCCGGAGATCTATTCAGATGATAAGTCACTTAACGACCAGGTTCCCAAGCTTAATGAGCTGATACCTAATGCTGTTACATATGAGTTTCCTGACGGATCTACAAAGACCCTTGATGGTACAGTGCTTATTGACTGGCTTGATAAGTCCGGAGATACATATACCAAGGACGAAGAGAAGTGGAATGAGCATATTACTGAGTACGTCAAGGAGCTGGGTGCCAGCACTGACACTATAGGAGTACCTCATAAGTTCCATACCAATATGGATACGGATATCGAGGTCAGAGCTACCGGTTATTACGGATGGCGTATTTCCCAGGAGGCTGAGGCAAAGCAGCTTGCCGAGGATCTTGCATCCGGTGAAAATGTTTCCAGGATCCCTGTATATTCTATGACCGAAGCAGCATCTCCCGATAATAATAACGGTTTCGGTAAGGATTATATCGAGATTGATCTTACAAGACAGCATCTTTGGGTATATCAGAAGGGAAAGGTTGCCTTTGAGACTGACGTTGTTTCCGGTAAAAATACTCCCGAGAGACGTACGCCTGACGGTACCTTCATGACCTATGACAAGCAAAAAGACAAGGTTCTTCGCGGTGATGTCCAGCCGGATGGTTCCTATGGATATGAATCTCATGTTAATTTCTGGATCAGACTTACCAATTCCGGTGTCGGACTTCATGACGCTACATGGAGATCAAACTTCGGAGGTAAGATCTGGATAACCAGTGGTTCCCATGGATGTGTCAATCTTCCGTACAATGCGGCTAAGACCATTTACGAGATGGTTCCCGAGAAGATGCCGGTTATCATTTATTATTCATGATCATAAAGGATTGTGATTAGTCTATTTCAGACTATTTCACAGTCCTTTTTTTTGTTTGAGATATAGAATAGTATTACTATTTTATCATATGTTATAATTTAAAAAGTGTGGGCATATTATTAGATTAAGGAGTATCTATGTTTTCAGTTAAAAAGTTTTGTGCGAATATATTGTTAGCTGTAATGATAATGACTTCATCCATTGTTTCGCCTAAAACTATTGTATTTGCGGCATCTGACGATGGGCAGAATGAAAGTGCATCTGACCTTAGTCAATTATCGGACATTGTAAGGGCACACGCTATGGATCGCGATACGTCCTTTAAGGTCACATATATTGGGGATCCGTATGATCTTTATCCGGTGCTTAATCTGGAGTTTCTTATCAGAAATATCTCCATCAATGATGATCCCTCTACCTGTGAGGATGCTGATTATCTGGTTGGAAACTGGTTCTACGGAAATGACTTTGATGTTACTCAAAGCGGCGATGTACTGACTTTTAAGCTTAAGTATTATGAGAGCAAAAAAGAGAGTGAGTATGTCCGAGATCAGATTCCCGGTATCCTAAAA
>JAEELH010000003.1 GCA_016288825.1 Lachnospiraceae bacterium
AATCAAACCCCGACAACTTGATAAGAAGATCTATATCCTCGGGTGAAAGATTGTTGTGACCCACATAATCGTCATAAAGAGGTCTGTACTCGGGAATATCCCGTGGCATCTCATACTGGCGGTTTTGCTTGGCCTTTTCCTCCTCGATAAACTCCCGCCTCTCATCGATGACCTCAGGATGACTGGGATTGTTGGGATAAACGTAAAACCTGATCTCCTCCATCCTGCGTCCGTGACGGATACCCTCGTAATCAAAACGAAGGTTGCTCTTTTCCTCAAGTTCCTCCTGGGCGGGCTTTATCACGTATCTTTGGAAGTCAAACCAGGTCTCGTACTTCCTGTCCTTTTTATCAAGCTTGGAGTAAAGCACATCCCAGTCTATATTGTTGTTCATGGCTGCCATGGCATTTTTGACACCCGGATCGTCACCGTTGGCAAGACCGATCATGAAACGAAGCTCTGAGATGTTGTATTCCACATCCACCCTTCCGCCGTTGATATCCTGCCTGCTTTTATAAAGATGGCTCTTAAGAAGCTCATAAAGACGAAATGATGAGTTCTTTTTAAATCTGGTAAGAACAGCAAGCTCTAAAGACGTGTAATTCTTTTCAAGGCCAAGAACATGCTCACGAAGGTTTTTATTAAATTCAACCGTAAAAACTCCATCCTCATAATCCGCGTTATTAACAACGGCAAAAGCCTTGAAATTGCCCTTGCCATCCTCAATGAACATGGTATGCCCTGTCATGGTCTTGGATACTTTTTTAAGAGTCTTATAGATATTGGTGGGATCTCCGATAAGACGCTTAAGCTCACCGGGCCATAGTTTTGCCTGGATGGGAGAATTAACGTCTGTGGCATTGACCTCTATGCGGGTTAGGGCGATGGCCATGATCTGATTCTCTACCAAAGAAGATTTATACTTCGCTGAAACCAGTGAATTTGACTTCTGTAATGATAGGTTTTCCAGAGGTTCGTACTGATTCATAATCTCTCCAATTGCGGAATGATATACTTATTGGCTTTTTACATTATAAGTATTTTGTTCCGCTTTGGCAAGTAAAAACGGAAAGTTTTACTCTGGTTTTTGTTTTTCTGCGGAATGATCTACTTGTACAGATATGTTAAAGCGGAAAATTTTACTTATGCAATCTAAAGCGGAAAAATATACTTATTGTTAAGTAAAACTTTCCGCTTTTATCCCGTTTTCCCTATTTTACGGCCTTTGTTTATAAGGCTTTATGAAGGCAAGTAAATTTTTCCGTAGTTTGCCCCAAAAGCGCTGTTTTTGCGGTATTACGGAATAAGAAACACAATAAAGCGGAAGAATTTACTTGCCGCTTATCCGACATCCAAGTAGATCCTTCCGCTTTTGTTGGTTTATCTTTCCTCAACTGTATGTATATCTTTCCGCTAATGCAAGTAATTCTTTCCGCTGCTAATTTGAGCAAGCCCCGAAAATAAGGCTTTTCGACTTGTCTCTAAATAAATAAAAAAAGGATTCTTTGTTGTTGAGAATCCTTTAATATATTGATCTATGTGATAAAAACTACGGAAAAATATACTTAAGAAGTAATTCCTTCCGCTTATGCTTTATAAAGCCCGTGGTTTTTCTGGTATTCACGGATAGCTACATTTATTGCCTCTCCGGCACTTTCTCCATATGAAAGGTTATCGTAAAGACCGTGAAGCAGATCTTCATCGAGCCAGAAACTTATCTTTTTATCTCCGTCTTTTCTTTTCCTCGGTTTTCCGGGGCCACGTTTTACAATCGGAGTTTCAGTCGTTTCCACAGGCTTTGCCATACTCTGGTCAGGTACATCAGCTGCTACTGAAGAAGGTTTTTCTAATGCTGGTTTATTTGTTCTTGATGAAGATTTGCTGGTTGTAGCGCGATTCAACTCTGATGTTTTAGGGGTTTCTGCTCTTTCTGCTTTTTTTGGCGTTACTTTATCTTCAACTTTTTTATCAATGTTATTTTTTGTTGTTACAAGGGAGTCGGACGGACTTTGTTTTTCTTTGGGAAGTTTGATCCCTTTCTTTCTTGCAAGTTCTTCCTTGGTCATCACTTCACCTCCTTGAGCAGCTCTTTTATAAATGCCTTATAGTCGTCAAGTACAGCGGTATCTTTCATATCGTATATGGACGATTCAAGGTATTGGCTTTCTCTTATAGCCACACCCTGACGTATCTTGGCTTTGAAGATCTTACTGTTTAGTGATTTTGCCATTGCTTCCATATCATCATTGATGATAGAAGATAGATTTGTGCGGTCACATCTTGTAAGAAGAAGGCCGTTGATCTTAAGATCAGGGTTTGATAGATACTTCTTAGTCGTCTCTACCGTGCCCTGCAGCTGATCAAGACCCTTACCGGAGAAGTAATCGGGAGTCATTACAACAACAAGGAAGTCCGTTGTTGCCAGCGCATTAAGTGACATAACACCCAGAGCCGGCGGAGTATCTATAATAATGAAATCATAGTCGTCTTTTATTGGCTCCAGAGCCTCTTTTAGCTTATACTCATCTCCTGTTGCGGAATATTTTCTGTCGGCGCCGCTTAGCATAAGGCTCCCGACCAGAAGATCCACGCCGGATTCGGTACTTGTTATCGCATCCGTCATCTCGCAATCACCTTCAAAAAGCTCATATATGGATACCATATCGCCGTCAACAGGTACTCCGAATACGCTTGAAAGGTTTGCCTGGGGGTCAAGGTCACAGGCAAGGACTTTATATCCTTTCTTTTTAAGACCAATGGATACTATATGGGCTGTAGTGGTCTTTCCTACTCCTCCCTTTTGGTTTGCAAAGGTTATGATCTTTCCCATTTACTCTCCCTTCAAAGACATGTGCGGTAATATTATATTATTATATTATCGGGCGACGATAATATAGTCTGACAGGAATATCGGAATCTGATAATATCGTATTCGCAGCCGACGATAATACAATACTATCATAATACATTTTTGACGTCAATAAGAGTATTACGATAAGATGATAATATAGTAATAAAAGAATATGGGAATATCTGATTACGATATTATCAAAATACAATAATATGTGAAGATGATAATACAATAATAAGATAATATAAGATGACTGTATTATTGAATGGATGATAATATGATAAGATAATAATATAGTAATACGATAGGACTATAATAAAATAATACAAGAATATAGTATGAAGATATTATTATATGGCAATAAGCCGGATGACAAAAAGACAATATCGGAATATGTGAATATTATATTATGATATTACAATAATGAAAAATGGTATGGAATATGCTGGTCAAGAATGATGGACAATAAGAACAAATAATATAATAATATAGTAATACAATATTCGAAAAAGCCAGATTTTAAGCGCTTTTTAGACAAAAGAAAAAAGTCGAAAAATAAGGCAAAATATGGTATAATTCTAAATCGAAGTTTCGTAAAAAAGAGCAAATAGAAAAGAGAGGAACCATGGACTATCAGGACATTAATGCTAAGACCATAGACAGATGGATAGAAGAGGGATGGGAATGGGGAAAACCCATATCACACGAGGTATTTGAAAAAGCTAAAAATGGAAACTGGGAGCTATTTCTAACACCGACAAAGCCGGTTCCTCATGAATGGTTTGGAGATCTAAAGGGGAAAAGGATCCTTGGGCTTGCAAGCGGAGGAGGACAGCAGATGCCGATCTTTGCTGCTTTGGGTGCCGAGTGTACAGTACTTGACTATTCCGAAAAGCAGATTGAAAGCGAGCGAATGGTTGCAGAGCGCGAGGGGTATGATATCCGTATCATCCGCGGCGATATGACAAAGCGGCTTCCTTTCGAGGACGGAGAGTTTGACATAGTTTTTAATCCGGTATCAAACTGCTATGTAGAGGAGGTTTTGCCTATCTGGAAGGAATGCTACAGAGTGCTTAAGGCAGGGGGATATCTTATCGCAGGTACGGATCATTATGTCAACTATCTCGTGGATGAAGACGAGGAGAGGATAATCAATTCTCTGCCTTTTAATCCGCTGAAGAACCCGGATCAGATGAAGCAGCTGGAGGAGCAGGATGCCGGAGTGCAGTTTTCTCATTCCCTGGAGGAGCAGATAGGAGGCCAGCTAAGGGCCGGATTTACGCTGATGGACCTTTATGAGGATACCAATGGTGAGGGCAGGCTCCACGAACTTGGGATACCAACCTTTATTGCAATGAGGTCAAGGAAGCCTCTTGACTAATCGGTGCATCCAAGAGAGGAAAAAAGATGGAGAAAAAAGACAAAAGTAAAAAGGGTAACCTTCAGGAGATAGAGTTTAAAAGCGATCCCAAGGCGGACAAATTGGGGGCAGCGCCGGCTGAGGTGATAGCGGAAGCGCTTCGGACCATGATGAAAAAGAATCCTGCAAAGGATAGTATAAAAGGCGTAGCCGCGGTATTTGTGGCTTTTTCCCTTTGCTTTTCGTTTGCTGCCTGCAAGGCAAATACAGTTCCGGTAGAAAAGACAGGTCAGGAAGCGTCAAATGAGAAGGCAATAATAAAGGAGCATCCGGACTATTCGTCTATGTCCCCGGAGCAGATGGTAGAGTCGCTGTCGCTTGAGCAAAAGGCGTCCCAGATGGTACAGCCCGCCTGCTATATGATAAGTCCCGATAATATGCGGGCAAACGACTATGGAAGTATCCTTTCCAAACCCCAGGCTTTTGATTATCAGGGATGGGCTTCGTATGTCAACGATTTTCAGGCAGCAGCTCTTGAGTCAGATGCGGGCATACCGTATATTTTTGGTCAGGATGATGTTCACGGCGTAAACTACTGCTCGGGTGCAGTTATCTTTCCTCACAACATAGGTCTTGGAGCGGCAGATGATGAGGACCTTATGTACGAAATGGGACTTATCACTGCAGATGAGGCTAAGCTTTGCCATATGCTTTGGAACTTTTCTCCCTGCGTTGCGCAGTCGCAGGATCCAAGATGGGGCCGTACATACGAGAGCTACGGATCGGATCTTGATACCATAAAAAGACTTAGCTGTGCATATACAAAGGGACTCCAGGACGGTGGCATTGTTGCTTGTACAAAGCATTTCTTCGCTGACGGTAATGTTGTCTTTGGAACAGGAGAAAATTCCGATGTGGCGCGCCTTATAGACAGAGGAGATGCGCAGCTTTCCGATGATGAGATCAACAAACTTCTTGATGTATATAAAGCTCAGATCGATGCGGGAGTAAAGACTATCATGATAAGCCATTCGTCCCTTAATGGCGTTAAGATGCACGAGAACAAAAAGTACATTGAAATGCTAAAGAAGGATATGGGTTTTGAGGGTTTTATCGTAAGTGACTGGAATTCCATTCAGAACACCTCGCCTTCGTCATATTATGATCAAGTGGTCACAAGCGTCAATGCAGGCATCGATATGCTGATGGAGGTTGAACGTTTTGATGAGGCAAGGGATATCATAGTAGAGGCTGTTCAAAAGGGAGACATAGAGGAAAGCCGCATTGATGATGCGGTATGCAGGATCCTTAAGGTCAAAAAGGACATAGGTGTATTTGAGGATCCTTACGGAGAGGCGCTTGAGACAAAGCAAGCAGCTACCGGATCCGATGAGTACAGAGAGGTTGCGCAGAAACTGGTAGAAAAAAGCCAGGTCCTTGTTAAGAATGAAAACAACGTGCTTCCTCTTAGGAACGGCAGCAGCGTTTACATAATGGGACCTGCCGCCGATAACGACAGCGCACAGTGCGGTGGGTGGACGCTTGATTGGAATTCAAGTCCTACTCAGGAGATCCCGGGAGTGACATCGATCCTTGAGGGATTTAGTGATCATGCAGATGAGTACGGTATCGAGGTGATAACGGATGAAGCGGAGGCTTCCAAGGCAGATGTGATCCTTTTGGTTGTGGGAGAGCAGCCCTATGCAGAGTGGAATGGCGATGCAGAGGATATAGATCTTTGCGGACCGTTGGGGCTCGACGGTAATAAGGAGGCTATTGAAAAGGCAGAGTCTTTTGGAAAACCTGTTGTGGCATGCATTGTTGCAGGAAGAAATGTTTTCATCGATAAGTACGCAGATAAGTGGGACGGCATTGTAATGTCTTATCTGCCGGGCTCTGAGGGGCAGGGTGTTGCCAGCGTTATCTGCGGTCAGGCAGAGTTTACAGGCAAGTTGCCTAGCCCGTGGTATTCAAGCACAGATCAGATTGGCACGGATAAGGCGTGGATCGAAATGGGGAAATAGTTAAAGGACTAAAAATGGAGGGGTATCATGTCAGAAAGGTCGGTTGAAGAAAGCTCGAAATCTTTAGAGCTTGAAAAAAAGCAGGCGGATCTTACTCGGGAGAAAAATGAGCAAGACACAGAAGTCGTTTCGGTCACAAAGGGGCCGGTCCCGGTTAATACTACCGGCACCGAACCTCACACAGGTATGCAGGATCTGCGAGAGGAAGAAGAAAAGAGGCGGATCGCAGAGGGGCTTAAAAAGACTGTAGAGGAAGCTCAAAAAAAGGGGCAGGATCTTGTTCATAATCCGACGGATTCAGTTCTTACTTCGGAGCTTGCAACCGAGGAGGAGATCAATCAGGCGCTTGACGAGGTCCTTTCTCAGCTTGAAGTGGTCAAAAAAGAAACCACGCAAAGCGTGACGCCGCAGCAGGAGCAGGAAGAGATCCAGCAGGACATGGATCAGGTCCTTGCAAAGGGATTCGAGCCGGTAGTCCGCGCCACAGGAGGTACCGGTTTTTGGGCCAAGGTCAAAAACCGGGTCAAGGTAGGTGTAAGATGGGCCTGGGCGGCTACTTTTGGTAGCCTGATTTCGGCCATAGGAGTCCTTGTCCAGGCGCCGGAAAAAGTTTTTGCTGAAAAGGGCAGAGTAAAAAGAGCACAAAAGGAAAGAGACCATGATACTGTGCCCGGTCGCAATGAGAAATTTGGTGACTATAAGACAGAGTACGATGAAGAAGGTAAGGAGCAGGTATACTCTGATGTAAGGCGTGGACCGCTGGTATGGGAAAAACTTTCTGCAGGGGATCCAGAGGATCCGCCTGAAGTAATCATCATGGTTGAGCAGAGCAAGAGAGGCAGTGGCGCGGCGCTGGAAAGCCTTGAAATGGGCCACGCTATGATCGGCCTTTCATATAGCAGGTATAACAAGACTACGCGGCGCAAGGAAAGATACAGGCTTCAGATGGGCTTTTATCCCAAGGGAGGCATGGTGGGTGCGTCCGGCACTCTTGCTATGACCGGAGGAGCCATCATGCCCGGTCAGCTTAAGGATGATACGGGGCACCATTATGATATTGCCAGAAGATATAAAGTTTCTCCCGGACAGATCAATGCTATCCTTCGTGAGGCAGAGAAATATGAGGATCAGGGCTACGGCTACTATAAGCGCAATTGTACCACCTTTGTTGTAGAGATGGCAGAGGCTGCCGGTATTGCAATAGATAAAGAACCGCTTGTGCCGGACGAGATGGAATTTCGGGGGGCGTCCGGATTGGCTGTTGAGCTTGCAGAAGGAACGGCTGCAGCGTCCTATTATGGCGCTGCAAACAGGATATCATCCCATATGGACACGGACGATATCAGCTATACATCATTTGGCCAGAAGATGGTAACAAAGGATGATCTTGACCATTACTATGACTCGGCGCTTGGTGAGGACGTAATAAGAAAAGGCTATTCGCCCGGAGCGCTTGGTGAGATTTTAAGAACCTCCGAAAACGGAGTGTATAGTGCAAAATATAAGGAAGATCTCGAATCCGAGACGTTTCCGTATTTGTCCGTTTTAATGAGTGATTACGGTGAAGCTCTGTGGGAAGGTATCAATAGTAAGATCCTGCTAAGAAAAAGGATTCCTCTTGATAATGAGATTCGTCTTTTTTTGGCATCCGAAGGTGACGAAGGTATCTATCAGTTGATGAACAAAAAAGAAGAAGAGATAACGCCGAAAGAACTTCGCGATATACATAAGAGAGTGTCTTATAGGATAAGGGTCCTTGATAAATACTACAGGGAAAGACTTGGCAGGGATTCTGATCTTAACGAGAACTTCATGAAGTATATCAGTCTTTGTGAAACGGTCCTTAGTCTTTGTGACAGGTTATATACGTATGCCTATAGAATGGAAGCCAAGGGCGATACCGCATCGCTTAAGGGTGTGTATGCAACCATGACATATGGTATCGCTGTAACTGATGCCAGCGGTACGGAGCACACTACCGCCATGTCTCCCGGTGTATATGAGGGATATCTTATGGCGGGCAGGACACCGCTTCAGGCTGTAAAAGAGCATGCAGAGTATCAAAGGCTGAATGCGCTTGGGAAGTCCGGTCGCAGCAGTGCCGAGGAATCAAAATTCAAGTTCCTTTTAAAGGTTTATTCACTCGCCGTGGATTTTGCCAGTGCAAACCGCTATATCATGTGGAAAGAGACAAAGGATATCACCCCCGAGGATATAGCCTATGCCTTTATGGATCTTCCTGAAATGGAAAGGAAGCATAAAGATGGGGAGCATGTGAACGGTGTTCTTGTAGAGAATATTGGCCCTTCAGTTATCTATCAGGCAGAGATGTTCGAGCGTGTTTTTGATGGAATGAAAGATAATAGAGATATTACTCAGGAGGGTACAAGGGTGTCAGCCCGTATTAGAGCGATAGATGCATATCTTACCCAAAGGGCATCAGAGAGGCCGGAATTCTTGCGAAAGATCATACAAGTATTCTGTGATAAAAAGCCGGAGGAGGGAGCAGGAGGAATAAGCATTCTCCTTGTGAGTGCCCTTAGGAATTCCTATCTCGTACCTGTATTGTCAGGATCAAAGGTTAGCGTGAACGATCTGAATACGATCTGCACACAATTAGAGTCTGATTCCAATTTTAGAAGATGGATCATTGCTGAGGCAAATAAGATATTGGGAACGGATAAGCAGTAGGGGAGGTTGAGATATGGGTGCTATAGAATATAAACAGGTTACAAAGGATGACCTGGAAAAATACCGGCTGCTTATCCTGCCGGCAATTTATGACGAGATAAAGGATGCAGAAAGTCCGGATACGGACTATATAAGTATTGCAGCGTGGGACGGGGATACGCCTGCAGGGGTGATCATAACTGATTTAGAGGATAGCGGAGATCTTAATCTCCTTAGCATCTGGACCGGTCAGGAGTACAGAAGGCAGGGCGTTGCTTCGGCTCTTTTGCATAAGATGACCTACGTTGCTCTGAATCTCTATGACTGGGATAACATGCAATACGGTGATGATGTGATTTTAAAGACTATGTACAGCCTTTCTGACAAGTACAGAGAGCCCTTTGAAGCGTGGCTTAGGAAAAATGACTTTACGGATTTTGCTATAATGAAAGAGGCAGAGGGCGATAAGTGTGCTATCTGTGGTGCTACGGCTGAAGTGCATTTTTACAGGACCGGCGGGGCAGACGAATAAAAACAGTACGGAGCATGTCTGCGCCGTGCTCAAAATGAATTACAAAAGATTTAGGCAACGGTGGATTTTGGCCACACAGCAAGTGGCATGAAGGAAATCCACCGTTATTTTTCTATAACGATAGTAACAGGGCCGTCATTTACAGATGAAACCTGCATGTCTGCACCGAATTCCCCGGTCTCGACATGAAAGCCTTTTTCCCGGCAGATGGAGATCACCTGCTCATAAAGAGGTATCGCAAGGTCGGGGCGGGCAGCGTCCGAAAAGCCCGGCCTTCGGGAGGAGACATCTGCATATAGAGTAAACTGGCTTACTATGAGGATGGAGGCGCCTGCGTCCTGGGGAGAGATGTTCATCTTTCCGTTTTCATCCTCGAAGATCCTAAGACCGCATATCCTGTCAGCAACCCAAGCGGCGATTTCTTCGGTGTCGTCTTTGTGGACGCCAAGGAGTACCAGAAAGCCCTGGTCTATGGAGGCAGTTGTTTGGCCATCTATGGTTACAGATGCTTTTTTGACTCTTGTTACGATCGCTCTCATTTTTACCTCGTTTTGCTTGTGGTGGGTTTTTCCTGCTTTTGCATTATAGGAAAAGATGCGTTTTAAAATCAAGCCGTGAACATATTTTCGATTATTCTTGACAAGAAAGGTCTCCGATGCTAATATATAGTTGTTTTTTAGGGAACAAATACAATATCTAGAAAAGGAATTGATCATGGTAAGCAAAGAGATACTTGAGCAGATAGAAAAGGACGGATATTCAGGCACGGTAGACAACGACGGGATCCTTCGCGTAGCCAATAAGGGTTTTAAGTCCCTTAAGGAGATGACGGGATATATCAACAACCTTGGATATCGCGGATCCTGGGGGACAGTTTATACGGATGAGTGGCGCTAGATAGAGAGCTCCGGCTTTGGCCGGGGCCTTTTGTTCTTTTGTGGTCGGATGTTATGCGCTAATGGGGGTAGTATGACTATGAAAACAGTATTTATTACCGGTGCAACGTCGGGAATAGGCATGGAGTTTGCCAGAATATTTGCTAAAAAGGGCTATAGACTTATTCTGACAGGAAGACGAAAGGAAAGACTTTCCGAAATTAAAAATAAAGTTGGAACGGAATGTTTGACGTTTTCCGCAGATCTTTCTGATGAGGATGAGTGTCGTAGGCTTCTGGAAAAAATCAGGAATGAAAGAATCGATATCTTTATCAATAATGCAGGCTTTGGAACAGCGGGAAGCTTTTTGGATACTGATATTGAAAAAGAGATAAAAATGATAAAAGTCAATGACGTTGCTATGCATTATCTTTTTAAGAACATCCTTAAAAAGATGGTGGAGCAAGGAAGCGGAACTATTGTAAATGTGGCTTCATCTGCCGGACTTCTCCCGGCAGGACCATATATGGCAACATATTATGCATCTAAGGCTTATGTGGCTTCGTTGACAAAGGCGGTTTCCAGAGAACTAAAGGAAAATAGGAGCAGTGTATATGTATGCTGTTTATGCCCGGGTCCGGTCGATACGGAGTTTAGTTCTAATGCGGATGTGACATTTTCGCTGAAGGGAATAACTGCCAGAAAGTGCGTTAAAGAGTGTATTAGGGGAATGAGAAAACATCAGACAGTTATAATTCCTACCATCGGAATGAGATGTGCGATTTTCTTTGGGCACTTTTTACCGGAGAAAATCCTTATAGGTATTATAGGAAGTCAGCAAAAGAAAAAGATTAAAAATGCTTAAAGTGACCGGAGTAACTAAATCTCAAATGGAATTCGAAAAAGGGAGGAACCTATGTGATCATTGCTTTTAGCAGTGATATATTTGATTTTTTAGAGCATATATTGACATATGTCAGTATATGCTCTATTATGTTTCTGACATATGTCAGAAAGGAGAAGGTATGCCTAAAACTACAAAATGCAGAATTATAAAGGGTTTACCTGGACAATTTGGTTTTGCGCCTACGGATATTATTGATTTAAATAATTCCGTGCAACTTTCTTTTGATGAATTTGAGACGATTCGCCTGTTAGATTCAGAAGGCCTTACACAGGAACAGTGCGCAAAACATATGGGAGTGGCACGAACCACGGTTACAAGCGTGTATGAGTCGGCCCGTAGTAAAATTGCCCAGATGCTTGTAGAGGGCAAATGTCTTCTTATTTCCGGAGGGAATGTATCATTTAACATTTCCCAGCAAGATAATTTTAAGTGTTCTAGAATTAAAGGAGAAAAAGAAATGAGATTAGCTGTAACATATGAAAATGGAGAGATTTTTCAGCACTTTGGACACACAGAGCAGTTCAAGGTATACGACATAAAAGAAGGTCAGATCCTTAACGAGGAAATCGTAGATACTAATGGTCAAGGTCATGGTGCGCTCGCGGGATTCCTCCTTGGTGGCAATGTAGATGCTCTTATATGCGGTGGCATCGGTGGAGGCGCCCAGATGGCTCTCAACGAAGCCGGCATCCGCCTTTTCGCAGGCGTTAGTGGAAGCGCTGATGAAGCTGTAAAATCATTCTTGGCAGGAACATTACAGTATTCTACAGTTGCAAATTGTGATCACCACCATGAACATACTGAAGGACAAGGCGGCGGTGCTCATTCATGCGGAAATAATTGCGGTCATTAATGAGTACATTATAAAACCTGAAAAGCTAAGGTTAACCATTCGAAGGAGTGATGATCATGAATGTAAAGCTTGTGCCGCTTACGGCCGGCGACCGTGAGCGGTTTATACTGGACGATCAGTTCCCGGATGGGATGTTCAGATTTGAGAAGAGGCTTTAACTCGGAAGATAATTGCAATAAGGGGCTTCAGTCCAATACAGGCTGAAGCCCTATTCGATTACGTATTATGCCAGCAAAGCATCCAGTTTGCTCTCCAATACATCTTTGGGCACGCCGCCGATGGCTTTGTCAACGATCTTTCCGTCCTTGATGAAAAAGAAGCTGGGTATACTCATAACTCCAAATTTAGCAGCCAGTTCCTGCTGCTCATCCGTATTGACTTTTCCTACCTTAATCCGACCGTCATATTCGTTTGCCATTTCTTTTACAACCGGCATCATCATCCTGCAGGGCCCGCACCAGTCTGCGTAGAAATCCATCATAACGGGTTTGTCACTGTTCATTACTTCGCTTTCGAAATTATCTGTTGTAAATCTGTATTCCATTTTCGTGTCCTTTCTTTGAGGTTTGATTTTTGTTTCTGATAGTGTTATTATAGTTGGTATAAAAAATATATCAAGTACGCAGTTTATCTTTATCTGGTAAGAAAAAACTGATCACCATCCATAGGAGTGAGGAATGAAAAAAGAATTATTGTGTGACAACATAGCCGGAGACGGCTGCGGACTAAAAAAGGTTTTGGGGATCATCGGAGGAAAGTGGAAGATACTGATCCTTTGCGTAATAGATCGGAAAGAGGTAGTGCGCTACGGAGATCTTCGGCGTGAAATATTTGGGATCACCAATACTATGCTTGCAAATTCCTTAAAGGAGATGGAGGCGGATGGGCTAGTGGTCCGCAAGCAATATGATGAGATGCCGGTAAGAGTAGAGTACAGTCTTACAAAAAAGGCGATGAGCATCATACCGATCTTGCTGGAACTTAAAAAGTGGGGAGAAGAAAACATAAAATGAATAATGTAATTGTGATCGGGACTTCTTTGGTAACGGTTTTAATATCTTTGTTTTTGTGGTCTCGCTACAGGAGAAAGGAATTGCCGGTAAAAACGGTGGAGTTTTATCCGCCGGAGGGGCTGACGCCTGCAGAGATTGGGTATGCGCTGGATGAAAAGCTGGAAGATAGGGAGGTCATGAGCATGGTCTACTATCTTGCGGATAAGGGCTACATAACCATTGAATCCAAACAAAAGAGTATTATCCTAAAAAAGATAAAAGATGTTGATGAAAGTGAACCGGAATTTCTTGGAACATTCATGAATGCATATTTTCCGGATGAATCGACGGTTTTTGATATGAAAGATGCGCCGTCTGATTTTATCGAACGCTTTGTGCAGGCATGGATACAGGTTCAGATCGGATATGAAAAGAAATACGGGCAGGTATACAAAAACGAGTCCTTTACCAGAAGATTTGTCTGTATTTTGTTTTCGATCCTGAATTTGGTGGTATTTGGTATGGCGGTGATCGGTTTTGCAGGATTATATACTGCTTACGTACCGGCTTTTTTACTTGTCTTTGGATTTCTTCTGGCGTGGAAGGGATATGATAACTATCACGTTAATCAGAAAAAAGGCGGAATAAAGATCGCTCTAGGTGCATTATTATACGTGGTAGGGATAGTGCTTGATATGCTTATGCTGGAAGTATCCTTGTTAAAGCCTGCGGTGCCTGTCTTTTTTCTTGCACAGGCCGCCATATTTGTGCTTTCAATGATGATGGCAACCCGTTCGGATAAAAATGAAGAATTGATGTTAAAGATATACGGATTCCGTGATTTTATCAAAGATGCTGAGTATGACAGGCTGGTGCTTTTGTCCAAGGAGGACCCGGAGTATTATTATCATATTTACCCATATGCGATCATTTTCGGTATGGAAGGGATCTGGTCTAAGCATATAGACAAGCTGGCGATCAATAACCTTACCATAAGAAGGAGCGGATGGGATGACAGGGGGAAAAACCAAGCACGGAAAGGATCGAAAAAGTGAAGCGGATTTCAGAGATAAAGGCAGAGCACAATTTTAATAAACAGGATGAGAGCAGAGATGCTTTTATGCTAACCGGCGGTTTTGCCAATGAGGGATATGACTGGTGGTGGCATTCCTTCACCGGGATCGATGAAAAGACGGGAAAAGAAAAGCCATTTTTCATAGAATTCTTTACCATCAATCCGGCCTTGGGTGAAAAGGATCCCGTCTTCGGACAGCTTCCTGAGAATAAGGAGGAGGGGAAAAAGCCGTCCTACCTGATGGTAAAAGCCGGTGCCTGGGGAGATGGAGCAGCTCAGCTTCACAGATTTTTCGGTTGGAAAAGCGGTATAAGTGTTTCTGAAGATATACCCTTTGAGAT
>JAEELH010000154.1 GCA_016288825.1 Lachnospiraceae bacterium
AACCTGGAAAAAGTCCTCGTTTGTCTGTTCATAGCCCCAAGACATACGGGAGAAGTCGCCGACCTTTACGACGTAATTATTGACCGGCTCAGCCTTGTTGATTTCCTTCTTTGTCTCAGCCTTTGGAGCTTCAGCGGTGCCGCCGCATATCCTAACAAGCTCGGACTCTTCAGCGTATCCATACCATAACTTCTTGACTGCGTGCCATCTAAACTTTAAAGCCTTGAGTGCTTCCCTGATCTCCTTTGAAGGGATACCGTCAAATGTGATTTCCTTTGATCCGAATGCTGCATTGTTTGCGATTGTGTAAGCTGTCATAATTTCCACCTTTTAACCTTTCTTGTAATTTATACTTGATTTTTCCTGTGCTCTGTGGTATATTGAAAGAAGCAGATGGGGCGGCGAGCACTTTTCCGCCCGTTGCTTCTTTAATTACTCAAAGCCGTTTATTTCTTCTTGCTTGGAGAAACGGCTTTTTTCATTTGCTTAAGCTCTGCTTTTAACCGCTCATTTTCAACGGTTAACTTGATAAGCATTTCAACCAGCTCTTTAATCAAGTAAGCGTAAGTCATAAGCCTCACCCCCTTAAGTTTGCTATCTATGTAAAGCTCCTTTTGGGGATATCAACAACGGATTTCGTTGTTGACAGTTCACATCATACAACGGATTTCGTTGTTTGTCAACCCTTTTTTTGAAAAAATGCAAAAAATATTTTCCTGACCATCTGAAAACTCTTATATTTCAATGGCTGAAAGCAATTTCTAAACAATTTATAAACTTGATTTCTGACCGCTTTAATTCCGAATGATGACAAAAAAGAAAAATGCAAGTTGTATTTTGTAAGTTTATCTTTTGAGATATCATCTTGCAGCTATATGCATATATAGATATATACGGAGAGTAGAACCAACACACAAGGGACGGGAGAGCCTGCCACCTGCACAGACAGGAAGAAGGACGGCAAGACGTCAGACTGCTACAAAAAACAAACAGCTAAACGACAGCAGAGCCGAACGAAAGGACGGCAGACATCAAACGAACAGAAAGCAGACGGACAGCAGAGCAGAGAAGCACCAGAACAAACAACCAGAACGAGCGAACCGGATCAAATCCGCCGGAAGCAAACAAGCCGGGAGAAGCCGGAGCGGATCCACGCCACCGGCAAGCACAAGAACAAAAAGCCGACAAGAAAAAAACTGCCGTTTAATGGAAGAAAAAGGAAAAAAGAAATTGCAACTTGATTACTATCAAACGGCACAGACTAACAGCAGAAAACAGACGGAGCACCAGGACGGAGCAAACCAGCGACCAAACAGCAGAAAACAGAGCCAAAAGCACCAGGACAGAGCGAACAGCTGGAAAGCAACCGAGAGCAAGGCAGAGCAAGGGCTGAAGCCTGATTAACCGCCGAGAATGGCTTACTGTCCCAACCACAAGAGAGTAGTATGAAATACTACTACTCTCTTGTGGTTGGAGGATCTAAGGTACTTCCTACCCCCACCCACCCAATGCGGGGCGGGGAGAGCGCATGGTTTTTGGGCATAAAAGGCAAAAATTATCTGATATGTCGGGGCGAAAATGTCAAATTGTCTGACTTTATACCTAAAGGTATAAAAGGAACCCAAAGGTACTTTTAAATGTGCTATTATGATATCGTGAAAAACGTAGGTGAGGCAAGGCAAAGAGCCCTGCCTCACTTCTTTGTTGGGGAGAAAGGATATGGCAACGGTAAAAAAGAGCACGGCAAAAGCCACCAAGCCCGCGAAAAAACAAGCGGTTGCGAAGACTGGCAAGGCTAAAGTTTCAGCGACAGGCACTCCTGAAAAAGAAGAGCCGAAAAAAGCTGCGCCCAAAAAGACCACTGCCAAGAAAACCCCGAAGGCAGAAGCGGAGAACACCTCCGATGCAAATAAAGTTCCAATTGCCGCCGCAACCGTTCATGAAGCCAAAGCGAGAGCCAGCAAGAAAAAGGCACCGAAGAAGGCGACTTCTAAAAAATCTAAAGTTGCACCGGTGCAACTTTCGGAGAAACCTCCGAAACTGGGCGAGTACTTGACGAAGGATGAGCTTGCTCAACTGATAGGCTCATCCTCACGAACGGTAGAAAGGTTAGTAGCAGACGGAACTATCACACAAATTAAAAAAGGCAGGGCTGTAAAGTTTGAGACGGTCGCAGTCATTAAACAGTATATTCAGCACCTGACAGATAAAGCAAACGGCAAAAAAGAGAAAGATGCTACGAAAGAGCTGACAGTCCAAAAACTCAAAGCGGAGATAGCCCTGAAGGAATCACAAGGCGAGCTGCATAGGCTAAGGACCGATATTGCCAGCGGGAAATATATTCCTCTCGAAGAAATAAAAATTGAATACAGTCGGATGATGGTGCAGTTACGGAATTATATATTAGGCATTCCAAACAGAATTACAGGCAGACTTTCGGGAAGACTTAAACCGGTGGAAGTCCGGGAAGTTGAAAAAGAGGTACAGGAAATAACTACAACAATGCTCAGAGGCTTCGTGCAGAGTGCAGAAGTTGAGAATGATCCTGATGAGATACCAATACCGAAAGGAAGAACGCTGAATGAGAAAAAGTCCACAGAGGGTAAAAAATCCGCAGAAAATAAAGTTTGAGAAATTCAAAGTCAAAAAGTACTGGTATGATGCGTTGCAGCTGTTGCTTCCACCGGAGGATATGACTGTATCCGAATGGGCAGAGAAAGCAAGAATGCTTGACTCTACCACTTCGGCTATACCAGGACTTTGGAGCAATAGCACTACGCCATATCTTGTAGGGATTATGGATGAGTTCAATAACTATCTGACGGAAGAAATTGTATTTTGTAAACCGACTCAGGTAGGCGGAACTGAAGCAATGCTCAATATGATAGGCTACATCATAGAGCAGAACCCATCACCGACAATGATAGTATACCCGACCGACAGTATAGCCAAATGGACATCAAGAAACAGAGTACAGAAGATGGTGGAACTTGCACCATCATTGAATAAGCGATACGACAACAACTCGGAGCTGTTGGAGCTTCAGCTCGACGGAATGTTTATTTCACTTGTCGGCAGTAACTCACCTGCCGGGCTTGCGTCAAAGCCTATAAAATATCTGTTCTTGGACGAGGTAGATAAATATCCGGGAGCGAGCAAGAAAGAAGCAGATCCCATAGAACTTGCGAGAGAAAGGACAAAAACCTTTCCAAACAGAAAAATATATTTGACTTCCACTCCGACTACAAAGAGCGGCCATATTTGGGAAGCAAAGGAAAAAGCAGACTGTGAGAGACATTTCTTTGTGCCATGTCCTCACTGCCACGAATACATAGAACTGAAATTCAGCAATATCAGATTCCCTAAAGAAGAGGGAATGACACACGAGGACAGAGCGGAACTTGCAAATTATGTATGCCAGGCTTGTGGGTGCTTTATAACCGATTCGGATAAAAACGAAATCCTGAAGAAGGGCGAATGGAGAACTGTTAAACAGAAAAAAGATACTCCGCAGTCAATAGCTTTTTGGATAAATACATTGTACAGCCCATTTGTCAGGTTTTCGACGATAGCGAGGGAGTTCCTGAAATCAAAGGATGATCCCGAAAAGTTCCAGAACTTCGTAAACTCGTGGCTGGCTGAACCTTGGGAAGATACACATCTGAAGACGGATTCGGATCTTGTAAGAGAACGGCAGACAGATCTTGATGAGTTCACGGTACCAAAATGGGCGAAACTTCTCACTGCAGGTGTCGATGTGCAGGAAACATCGCTGTACTACAGCATAAGGGCCTGGGGAGATTTCCTGACAAGTCAGCTCATAACCAGAGGGCAGGCATTATCCTTCGAAGAGGTTGATAGAATGATGAACCTTGAGTACAAAAAGGAAGATGGCACGGCTATGATAGTGCAGCTTTGTTTAGTGGACTCCGGCGATCAGACGGATGATGTATATGATTTTTGCATGGAACATTCGGATTGGGCATTGCCTGTAAAAGGATCCTCACACGCTCAACTGTCGCATTATAAATTATCAAAGATAAACAAAGAGGGCAGTTCCGCCTATGGCATGACCTTGGTGCTCGTTGACGGCGGCAAATACAAAGATATGATTGCCGGAAGAATGCAGAAACCGAACGGCAAAGGTAGCTGGATGGTTTTTAATGCTATTGACGATGAGTACTGCGAGCAGGTAACAGCTGAGGAAAAAGTCAACGTTAAAGGCTCAGGCGGAGAGGTAAAGCAAGTATGGAAACCTAAGCATAGCCACGCTGCGAACCATTATTTAGACACGGAAGTTTACAATATGGCAGCTGCCGACATCCTGGGAGTCCGAAGTTTACACTTGAAGGAACAGGAAGAAGTGGGACGGGAGCAGCAGAAACAGGAGCAGGCACAGCCTGAAGATAAATACAATCAAGGTGAGTGGTTATCAAAACATGATGACTGGCTCAGATAAAATAGATAGACCGCAGGAAAGAAGGTGAAAATATGGCAGGAGGAAATACGCAGGAGGTTACTCTTCAAAACACAATGTTGATGTCAACACCGGAACTGCTTCAGGAAGTTAACAATGCCATATATAAGATTGCGGTTGCAGGTCAGGAGTACAAGATAGGATCCCGTTATCTGAAAAGAGCTGACCTCAAAGAACTGTACAAGATACGAAATGACTTAATGGCTCAGGAGGCATCAGAAAACCAGACAGGATTCTTTGACGACTGCTATGTTGCCGTATTTGATAAACGCTAAAGGAGGCCGGACATGGGTTTTATAGATAGCATAGTGGCAAAGTTCAGCCCAAAAGCAGCCTATGAGAGAGAAGCGTACAGACAGGCTTACGAATGGCTAAAAAACTATGATGCAGGAAATTTTGACAGGCCAAATCAGAACTGGAGAGTTTTCAACCAGTCCGCCGAGTTTACCGACAGATACAGCCGTATGGACGTACTGGCAAGGGCGAGGGACCTTGAGCGCAACTCCGACATCATGAATTCTGTTATAGGAGCCTTTGAGAGAAACATCATAGGCGGCGGTTATTCGCTTCAGGCACAGACAAAAGATCCTGAACTTGACAAAACCATAGAAAAGGCATGGAAAAAATGGTGCAAGAAGCGTAACTGTGATGTCACAGGGACGCAGAGCTTCAGCGAGATGCTGAGAATGGCTGTAGAGCGAAAGAAGGTAGACGGCGGCATATTGTTTGTAAAGCGGTATACCTCGGATGGTTTCGTCCCTTTCAAACTTCAAATGGTGGAGGTTGACGAGCTGGATAATGACGCTATGACACCGCACGACAAGAGCAATAAGGTTGTAGGCGGCATTGAGTATAACAAGTGGAACAAGCCTGTCGGATATTTCATTAAACAGTATGACCTTGAAGGCCTGAATATAAGTGAGCCTGTATGGGTAAAGGCTGATGATGTTATCTTTTACTACACCAAGAAAAGACCTTCACAGATCCGTGAGATGTCGGACATGGCACCGACCGTAACAAGGATCAGAGATGTTAACGAGTTTATGATGGCAACTTCCGTAAAACAGAGAATAGAAGCGTGCCTTTCTGTATTTATCAAGAAAACCATCCCTACAACCAATATAGGACGTTCGACAGCTCCGATGACCGACAGAATAAGCTATGACGGAAAAACGCTCAGCCCCGGCATGATAAAGGAGCTTAACGCCGGCGACGAGGTGCAGGTCGTAAATCCGGCAGGACAGGCGGCAGACGCTACCAGCTTTACCAAATTACAGCAGAGACTCATA
>JAEELH010000155.1 GCA_016288825.1 Lachnospiraceae bacterium
AAAGTATTCCAACGCAAGATTTAAGCGTATAGATACAGAGCGTATCCTTCATGAGTTGGAGGGTAACCGCATAGTAATCGTTACCGGATTCCAGGGTATCAACAAGTTTGATGATATCACTACCCTTGGAAGAGGCGGATCTGACACAACCGCAGTAGCACTTGCAGCTGCCCTTCGTGCTGACGCCTGTGAGATCTACACAGACGTAGAGGGTGTATATACCGCAGATCCCAGGATCGTTCCCGGCGCCCACAAGATCAAGGAGATCTCATATGATGAGATGCTTGAGCTTGCTACATTAGGTGCTAAGGTTCTCCACAACCGTTCCGTGGAGATGGCAAAAAAATTCGGAGTTCAGCTTGTTGTACGTTCCAGCCTTAACAAGGCAGAGGGAACTGTTGTAAAGGAGGTAACTAAAGTGGAAAGCATGCTTGTCAGTGGAGTTGCAGTAGATAAGGAAGCGGCCAGGATCGCGCTTATCGGAGTTAAAAATGAGCCCGGTATCGCTTTCAGGGTTTTCGATCTCCTTGCCAAGAAAAACATCAATGTAGACGTTATCCTTCAGTCTATCGGTCGTGACAATACTAAGGACATTTCCTTTACGGTCAGTGAATCTCAGGCTAAGGAAGCTGTTGCCATTCTCAAGGAGAATCAGGAGCGTCTTACTATCCAGAATATCATGGAGGAGGAGAATGTTGCCAAGCTTTCCATCGTCGGTGCAGGAATGCAGTCCAATGCCGGAGTTGCAGCCAAGATGTTTGAGGCGCTTTTCGATGTGGGAGTCAATATCCGTATGATCGCAACTTCCGAGATCAGGATCACAGTGCTTATCAATCTTGATGATGTTGATGTGGCAATGAAGGCTGTTCATGACAAGTTCATCGAGGAAGATCGTTAGAGTTGACGTCTCGATAGACGTTTTTAGGGGTTAGTAGTTGTACGGGGGTATACATGAAAGATTGGATAGCGATCGTTGATGATGACCTTACTACCCTCCGCACTGCCAGCAAGATACTTAGCGGGGAAGATATGAAGGTCTCGGCCCTTAAGTCCGGGGAGGAACTTTTGGGTTTTTTGGAGAGAAACAGGCCTGATCTGTTGCTCCTTGATGTGCATATGCCGGGGATGGATGGATTTGAGGCCATCGCCGAGGTTAGAAGTAAGAGCGCTTTCGCAGATCTGCCCGTCATTTTTTTGACAGGGGATTCGGATTCGGAAGTTGAGAGCAGAGGACTGGCAGTAGGGGCTATGGATTTTCTTACCAAGCCTTTTGCTCCGGATGTCCTTCTTCTTAGAGTACGCCATACCATAGATCTGGTCCGTTTTCAAAAAAAACTGGAAAAGGCTGCGGAGACGGATCAGCTAACGGGACTTCTCAATAAAATATCGGTCCAGGGAGAGATCAGTGGGGTTGCCCGTCATACGAGGGGCGTTCTTATGATGATCGATCTGGACAGTTTTAAACTCATCAATGATCTGTACGGTCATAATATGGGAGACAAGATACTTGCCCAATTTGCGGATATCCTTAAGGGCGAGATCAGAGCCTCCGATATTGCGGGACGTATAGGCGGAGATGAGTTTATAGTTTTTTGCTCGAATATTACGGATATTTCGGTTATTGAGCAAAAATGCCGTAGGATCAATCTTCAGCTTTTGACCTACGCCCGCAATATCCTGGGAGACAATTTCAACGTTCCTTTGGGAGCGTCCATGGGTGCGGTCAAGGCGCCCGAGGAGGGCAGGGATTTCCTTACCTTGTACCAAAAAGCGGACAATGCCCTTTATCAGGCGAAGCAGGCCGGGGCCCACGGATGCGTCTTTTACAACAAGACCATAGGCGGAACTGCTGAGTCTGCTCCCGATGAGCACAATGCGACTCTTCAGATACTTAGGGAGAGGGGGCCTGCCGATTCGGCGCTGATACTTCCCTTTGAACAGTTCAGATTGATGTATCAGGTGCTTGCGAGACTTGCAAGCAATTATACAACGGAGAATTATCTTTTGGCATTTACCGTGAGTCTGAGATCGGACTGTGTTGATGCGGATGAGGTAATGGAATGCTTCTGTAAGAATGTGTCCCATTCCCTTCGTAGCAGTGATATCGTAACCAGACATGGTTCATTATCAGCAATGGTACTTTTGCTCCGAACGGATCAGATCGATTCCAGATCCGTCGCTGAGCGTATCATGCGCAAATGGAATGATTGCGGCCATGGGGCCGATTGTGAGCTTTCATACGAGATAGATCCTATTCAGTAGAGGTATTTATGGAAAAGCTGTCACGAAGAGAGAGTGAAATCAACAGCGGACTGCAGATAATCGTTTTGCTGTGTCATACCGTTTTTTCACTGGTGCTTATCGGTGAAGCGCTATTTCTCGGTTGGGAGATCTGGGCGCTGTTTCTTGTCGGCTTTAATCTCATTGCTTGCTGGGTCCTTCATATCCGACAGTTCTTTACGGGAGAGATAAGACTGTGGGTTTTTGAGGGAACACAGATGGTCATGTTCTTCTTTTACGGTGTTCATTCCACCAGTTTCTTTGACCTGACTCCCATCATCCTTATAGCAATATTCGTCTATACAATGACTTATAACAGAGGCATGATCAATCTTGCCTTTTCTACCTTTGCCCTGACAGTTGCCTATGACCTGGTGGTGATGTTGAGTACCGAGACAGAGGTCGATCCCCTGATCCTTACAAGGATAATCCTTCACGTGGCTATCGTTGCAGGATCATGTTGGGTTTCTTATTCCTTCATCGAAAAGGCAGAGAGGGAAAAGGAAGAGGTTGAGAGACAGCTATTTGAGATGGCAGATGCCAACAGGAGGAGTGAGGATTTTCTTACCAATGTATCTCATGAACTTCGTACACCCATCAATGCCGTGACGGGTATTTCGGAGGTGCTTCTCAAGGGCAACGTGGATGCCAGGACTCATGCAGGGCTTTCGGCTATCAGAGAGGCGGGCAAGAGGCTATATGGTCAGATCAGCGATATCCTTGATTATACGGAGATCGGTGCCGAGAAGCTTGTGATCAGTGAGGACCAGTATTCCATCTCATCCATCGTCAATGATCTTATCGCTGATTACGAGTACATGAGCCATAGCTTTGAGGTGGAGCTCCTTTTTGATGTGGATGTCAACGTTCCTTCAGTGCTAATGGGCGATGGGCGCATGATCAAAAAAGTGATCATGCATCTTATTGATAACTCCTTGAAGTTTACTGACAAGGGTGTGGTATGTGTCAGGATAACCGCACCGGTAAAGGAATACGGCGTCAATCTTGATATCGAGGTGATCGATACCGGTAAAGGCATTGATCCGAAGGATATACCCAATATTACTAGCAGATACTATCAGGCTGACAGTACCCGCACCAGAGAGGCGGGGGGACTTGGACTGGGCCTTTCCATAGTAATGGGCATCGTCGTTTCTATGAGGGGTTTCTATTACATCAAAAGTGACGGCAAAAGCGGGACATCCATCCATATTTCTATCCCTCAAAAGGTAGTGGATCCGGAGCCTTGTATTTCCGTTAGTGGAAGGGAAGATTACAGGATCGGTTTTTATCTTAGGCAGGAAGTTTTCGTATCTCAGGAACACTGGGATTATTATAACAGGCTGGTAGCTCACCTTGCAGACGGTATCGGACTTGATATCAGGCGAATGTCTTCTGCAGAGGAGATCAGGGATCTCACTGAAAAGGGACTGTTGACCCATCTTTATACCGGCCAGCAGGAGTATATGATCAATCCCGACTTTTTCGAGGAGATATCCGGTTGCTGCCAGGTTATTGTTATCACGGGAGGAGAGGTACAATTCCCCAGGACATCAAACATCAGGCAGATACGCATTCCTATCTCGGCATTTTCTATAACCCAGGCGCTTAGGGAGGAGATGAATGTCGGAGAAGATGCAGAACTCTTCGGAATGGGCAGGATGTACTGCCCCGGTGTGAGGGCTCTTGTGGTGGATGATGAGGAGATGAACCTTGTTGTTGCAAAGGGAATACTTAAGGACTACAAGATAACCGTGGAGACAGCTTCCAGTGGCGCGGAAGCAATAGAAAAGTGTACGGTATCAAACTACGACATCATATTTATGGATCATATGATGCCCCAGATGGACGGAGTTGAGGCGGCCAAGAGGATCCGTCGTCTTTCGACAGAAAAGAAGCAGGTGATAGTTGCCCTTACTGCCAATGCGGTCAGTGGTGCCAGAGAGATGTTCCTTTCAGAGGGATTCGACGAGTTTATCTCAAAACCAATAGAGCTTACTGTGTTGGAAAGGGTTCTCCGCAAGGTTCTTCCGGCTTCAAGCATCAATTATGTTATGGAGGAGAAAAGAGAAGAACAGCAGCATGATGCTCTATTTGATCCAGGATTTAGCAGTCTTCCGAAGCCCGCAAGTACGGTGTCATTCGGTGCTGTTGAATCTACGGCCAAACCCCTTGCACCACGTTCGGCTTTTATCAAAAGCTTGTCCGATATGGGACTTGATGCGGATGCGGCCCTTTCAGCCTGCAGGGGAGACGAGGAGTTTTACAAAGATCTTTTGGGTATATTTACAGATGAGGCTGAAGCCATGGCTGAGTCCGGAGATGTTGCCGGCATAAGCAGCTTTAGTGAACTTATCGGTCTTGCGTCCGGGGAGGTTTCCGAGGCGCGGATCATGACCATGGTACGAGGGATACGAACTGTTTTGGGAAAACACTGATTTAACCGGTGTTTCCGCCGTTTTCGGGAGGTTGTGATTTGAGACTGTTTGGCAGACAACAATCAATATTCAAAGATACCAACAAGCCTATGAATGAGAGGCTTTTTTATCTTTTGTCCGCGGTAGGTCTTTGGGTGCTGGCGGCTGTCCTTTTGGGCGCCCTTTTCATGGGAGAGGCTTCTCCGGTCATAGCTGCTTTGGGGCTGGGCTGGTTGTTGTTTTTCCTTATAAGACGACGTGCTATCCGCACAGGCAAAGTGGAAGTGGGTATCCATCTGATAGCTACGGTGCTTATCATGATCATCCTTCCCATAGGATACTTTTCGGGAGGGGGACTTCAGGGAGGCTCTGCGGTCTGGTTCATCTTTGCCTTTGTTTATGCTGCATTCATGATCAAAGGCAGAGCTCTGTGGTTTTTCTGGGGTCTTACCTTCGTCGTACAGACTATATGTTACATGGTTTCCTACCTGTATCCGGATCTTGTTACAGGACATACGCCCTTTGTGGCCCATATGGATTCATATTTTTCCATAACCATCATATCTTTTACGATATGTTTTATGATCGAGTTTCAGAACAGTGTATTCAGGTCTCAGCAGGCGCAGTCTGACCAGCAGAGGCATGAGATCGAGGATCTTAGCAAGGCCCAGAACAGATTCTTTTCAACCATGAGCCACGAGATCCGTACGCCTATAAATACGATTATCGGACTCAATGAGATGAACCTGCGCCAGGATGATATTTCCGACGAGGTTGCAGAAAACTCAATGCATATCCAGGCTGCCAGCAAGGTACTTTTGTCACTGATCAATGACATACTGGATATGTCTAAGCTTCAGTCAGGAAAGATGTCTATCGTGCATTCTCCCTATAATGTTACGGATCTTGTATCCGAGGTTGTTGGCATGATGGGTATTCGTGCCAGCGAAAAGGATCTGGTTTTCCACGTGGATGTGGACGAGACTATGCCCAGACAGCTTGTAGGAGATGAGGTCCGTATCAAGCAGGTACTTATCAATCTTCTGACTAATGCAATCAAGTATACGCCCTCGGGTACGGTAACCATGTCCATTCAGTGTGTGTCAGTTAACAAGGACATTGCCACCATATCTTTTTCCGTTGCAGATACGGGAATTGGTATCAAAAAGGAGAATATTCCGGATCTTTTCAATGCTTTCAAGCGAATGGATGAGGAACGTAACAGCCAGATCGAGGGTACCGGTCTGGGACTTTCCATTGTCAAGCAGCTGGTAGATGTCATGGGTGGAGAGATCGGCGTCAACAGTATCTACACCAAGGGTTCCACCTTTGTAGTTACATTACCGCAGCAGATCGGAGAGGCAGAACCTATCGGCGAGATCAAGCTCGGTATCAAAAATACGCCTGTATACAGGGAGACATACAAAAAGAGCTTTGAAGCTCCAGGAGCCAGGATCCTTATCGTTGATGATAACGAGGTCAATCTTCTTGTGGAGACAAAACTCCTACGTGATACCAAGGCTCAGATCGAGACGGCGTCCTCAGGCAGAGAGGCAATTTCCAAAGCTCTTCAGTCCAGATACGACCTTATATTTATGGATCATCTGATGCCGGAGGTAGACGGAATAGAGGCGCTTCATGCCATTCGTCTCCAGGTGGGCGGCCAGAACCGCGGTACGCCTATAATCGCGCTTACTGCCAATGCCGACAATTCAGAGCTTTATCGTAGAGAGGGATTCGACGACCAGCTTCTTAAGCCTGTATCGGGAGCAGATCTTCAGTCTGCCCTTCTTACATATCTGCCCAAGAGTATGGTCCGTATGACAGGAGAGGGCTTGTTTACGGAGAACAAGGAGAGTACCATCTATGCGGCAAAGAGAAAGCGTCTTGTTATAATAACCAGCGAGTCGGTTTGTGACCTTCCTCAGGAGATCGTGGAAGAAAAGAAGGTACCGCTTATTTCCTTCAGTATCGCTACAAATGAGGGTGAGTTTACTGACGGAACAGAGATTCGGCCCGAGGGAGTCCTTGCTTTTATAGCAAGTCCTGAGAGAAAGGCCACCGGACGTGCGCCATCGGTTGCGGAATACGAGGACTTTTTCGCGGAGCGTCTGGAGACGGCGCAGTTTGTAATACATATTTCTACCAGCAAAAAGATGTCAGAGGCCTATGCCAATGCGGTAGCGGCTTCCGGAACATATGACAATGTTATTGTTGTTGACTCCGGTCAGATATCATGCGGTATGGGCTTACAGGTCCTGGAAGCATGCCGTATGGCTGAGCGTGGATTAGATATCGAATCCATCATATCAGGCATAAGGGATGTACAGAACAGGATCTCTACCACATTTATGCTGGAGACCATGTATTATCTTGCGCAAAACGGCAGGATACCGCCTCACGTCTTGACCTTGTCGGAGGCGTTTATGATGCGCCCTGTTGTTGAACTTCGAGACAGTATCATGAAGCCCAAGAGCATGAGAATGGGCAAGACCATGGATCTGCGGAGAGAGTATATCCGTATGCA
>JAEELH010000156.1 GCA_016288825.1 Lachnospiraceae bacterium
AAAAAGAGGATAGCGCGGCATGAATAAAAAAGACCTTCATATAGTACTCATAACTATAGGTTCCATAGCTATTAACCTTATTGGTAAGGCGCTGGCATCGGCAGTAAGTATTCCGCTTTGGTTGGATACTTTTGGGACCGTACTTGCAGCTTATGTGTTGGGACCTTTTGCAGGAGCTGTTGTGGGAGCAGCGACCAACGTCATATACGGCCTTACGGTTACGTCGTCTATGGTTTATGCAGTTGTCAGTATAGCAATAGGCGTATTGTCCGGAATAATGGCCCGTAAGGATACATTTAAGACACTGCAAGGCACCATGGGAGTATGCGCTGTCGTTACTCTTACCGCTACGGCGATCTCTACAGTGATCAATGCCTATACTCAGGGCGGGATGACCGGCAATGTTTTCGGCGACGGCATCGTTATGTATTTCCGCGATCGCGGTTTCCATATGCTTTTTTGTATGACCTTGGGAGAATTCTATGTGGATTTTCTGGATAAGGTCTTCACATTCCTGATGTTGTATATATGTATAGTTATTAACAGACGTCTGAAAAAGAGCAAAGTAGATGCGGCGCCTCTTGCGCTTGCGCTTCTTATGATAGGAGGTTGCCTTCTTCCTTTCAATGTTTCACAGGCGGCAAGGGCAGATGAAGAAAGAGAAGCAGACTTTTTTTCCTATGTCAGGACTACTTACAGCAGGCCCGAGGGACTTCTGGCAGGAGAGGCCAATGACATAGTTCAGACCAAAGACGGTGTTCTTTGGATAGGAACCTATGCAGGACTGTTCAGGTACAACGGAAGCACTTTTACCAATGTTGAATTTGACTCCGTTAAAAATGTCAACTGCCTTTACGTAGATGATGAAGGCAGGATGTGGATCGGTACCAATGACAACGGCCTGTCTCTTAGCATCGGAGAGCGGGTCACCAATGTTCTTGATATGAGCAGCGGTCTCCCCTCAAATTCCATTCGCTCCATCACTTGTTCTTCGGATGGGGATTATTACATGGGTACGGCAGACGCTCTTCAGATCATGGATGTCAGGGGTGGTCTCAACCTGACGGTTACTATTCCGGATGTTATCTATGCCCATAGTCTGACTTCGGACAATAATGGCCACGTGGCGGCTGTGACCCAGTCGGGTGATCTTTTCCTTATGAAAGAAAGATCTATTCGGGAAAGGGTAAATGCTCCCGAGGGAAGCGAAGCTTTTACATGCTGTGTATACGGTGATGATGGTCTTTTGTATGTAGGCAATCAGGCTAATGAGATCTTTGTTTATGATACGTCCCTTGACACTTTGTCTTTCCGCATCAAGATCACGGCAGATGGTCTTTCCCAGATCAACGGTATTCATTGCACAGAGGACGGTCTTATGTTCATCTGCGCGGATAATGGAGCGGGATACATGTTGGGTGGCAAGTACCACCTGTTAAACATGGGCGACTTTTCAAATTCTATTGACCATATGCTCATGGATTATCAGGGAAATTACTGGTTCACATCATCGAGACTTGGAGTAATGCGACTGGCTAAGTCTTCGTTTTCCGACGTTTACGGTGCTTACAGTCTTGACAGGGCGGTAGCCAATACAACTGCTGTTTGGCAGGGCAGATTATACATCGGAACGGATAACGGACTGGATTGTATTGATCTGAACCAAAAGAAAGTCCTCCACGACAAGATCACCGAAGCTTTAGCTGAAACCAGGATCCGATGCATTGTCAGTGATAGTGATGATAATCTTTGGATCTGCACATACGGAAGAGGTCTTTTATGTGTAGATAAGTCCTTCAAGATCACACGTTATGATGAGGCTTCCGGATTGTTCGGAGACTGGGCCAGAGTTGCAAGGCCCCTTTCCGACGGAAGTGTGGCCGCTGCAGGTGATGCGGGATTAATGATAATAAAGGATGGGGAGAAGACCGCCCACATTCCTTACGGCAGCGATCTTTGTAATGCCCAGATCCTTTGCCTGCTGGAGACGGCTGACGGAAGTGTTTTGGCCGGGAGCGACGGTGATGGTATTGCTGTAGTAAAATACGGTAAGGTACAGAGGCACATCACGGTAGCGGACGGCCTGGACAGTGGAGTAGTACTTCGGATCGTACAAACAGCTTCGGGCAGAGGATATTATGTGGTATTGTCCAATGGAATAGCATATATGGATGATGATTATTCCATTAGAAACCTGGACAGATTCCCCTATACCAACAATTACGATATCAAGGCTATGTCTGACGGAACCCTTTTTATCATGGGTTCAGCCGGAATATTTGTTGTAAATGAAAATGATCTTCTGTCAGATTCCAACGAAGATCTTTATTATGAACTATTGGATGAAAAGAGAGGACTTGCGTCAGGTATTACAGTTAATGCCTGGAATGTGGAGGAGGATGGAGTTTATTATCTTTCTTGCGACAACGGAGTTGTAAAGTTTGATCTTCATGATTACGGAACGACTGAAAAGTCATACAGAATGAAGCTTAAAAATATCGAGATCGACGACGTGGTCAGATCAATAGAGCGTGATGATACGTTTTACATTCCCCGTGATGCGGAGGCTGTTGTGTTCCAACCGGAGATCATCAATTATACGCTGGAGGATCCTGACGTAAGCTATCGTCTTTATGATGTCGATCAGTCCGATGTCGTACTTCCGCTCAGCGAGCTTTCGGACATCAGATACACCAGTATTCCTTCCGGAACTCACAAGTTCCGACTGGCGATCCTTGATCCGTCAGGCAATGTTCTTGAGGAAAGCATCTACTATATCGGTAGAAAAAAAGAGTTGTATGAGCAGGGGTGGTTTACAACATACCTGCTGTTGGTGGGCGTGCTTGCAGTAGCCTGGTTTACCTGGGTAGTTGTAAGGCTCCAGATGCAGCGTATTATCCGTCAGCAGAAAAAGCAGATCGAGATGGGTAACGAGACCATCATCGCTATAGCCCGTACCGTGGATGCAAAGGATGAAAGAACATCCCAGCATTCCCAGCGAGTATCAGAGTACTCGGTGATGATCGCAAAAGAACTGGGTTTTTCTGACAGGGAGTGCGAAAACCTGCGAAAGGCTGCGCTTTTGCATGATATCGGAAAGATCGGCATTCCGGACAAGATATTAAACAAACCGGCAAAACTTACGGATGATGAATACGAGATCATGAAATCTCATGTTAGCCGTGGCGCTGATATCCTTAAGGACTTTACTATGATCGACCACGTTGTGGAGGGTGCTCTTTATCACCATGAGCGCTACGACGGAGGAGGGTATGCGAACTCTCTGAAGGGAGAGGATATTCCTATTTACGGCAGGATCATTGGAGTGGCGGATGCCTTTGATGCAATGACCCAGAACCGTGTTTACAGGAAAAAACTGGATCTTGATTTTGTAAAAGAAGAACTACGAAGATGCAGTGGCAGTCAGTTTGATCCCAAGATCGCAGAGATCATGCTCCGGCTTGTGGATGAGGGAAAGATCGATCTGTCTGATGATGACGAGGCACAGGAAGAAGGTGAGACAGTATGAACAGGGAAAGAATTATAAGCCTTATTACTGCACTTGTTGTCGTACTGGCTTCGTTGAGTATATTTAAGATCGTGGAGTCCAGCCGCAACGATCGGGATCACATTAAGATAGGCTTCGTTTATGACGGAGATGAAAGTACTCCATATACTTACAATTTCATAAGGGCGCAAAATGCCATCAAGGATGAGTATGGCGATCGGGTGTCCGTTGAGGTTAAAAGTAACGTTCCCGAAGATGCGTCTGAAAAATCCATTATCGAGTTGATCGACGCCGGATGTGACTTGATCTTTACTGCCAGTTACGGTTACGGAGAGGCCGCCAAGGAACTTGCCGAAAAACATCCGGAGATAGAGTTCTGTCAGGCCACTCATAACAATGCTAACGAGGAGCCGGTGCTGGCTAACTATCATACTTTTATGGGGGAGATCTATCAGGGAAGATATACAGCCGGAGTCGTAGCAGGTATGAAACTCAAAGAACTGCTTGACCAGGGAAAGATCAGACCCTCTGAGGCAAAGATCGGCTACGTAGGGGCTTATCCCTATGCAGAGGTTATATCCGGGTATACATCATTTTTTCTGGGAGTTCGTTCCGTAGTGCCGGATGCCGTTATGGAAGTAATGTACACCAACTCCTGGTCAGATTATTCCACAGAAAAAGAATATGCGGAAAAGATGATCAAAGACGGCTGTATTATCATTTCTCAGCATTCCGATACAATAGGACCTGCGGTTGCGTGTGAATCTGCCGGTGTGGATCATCCGGTGTTCCATGTTGGATATAACCAGAGTATGCAGGATGTGGCGCCTACAACCTCACTGGTAAGTACAAGGATAAACTGGAAGCCTTATATGTTGGCAGCAGTAGAGGCCGTGCTTTCCGGAGAAAAGATCGAGGCCGGTATGAACGGACATATCCATGGACAGGATGTGGGAGCAGGTTTCGAAAAAGATTGGGTACAGATGTTGGAACTTAACTCTCTTATCTGCGCAGAGGGAACAAAAGAGGCTGTTGATGCTACGATAGAGGATCTAAAGAGCCACAAGATTGAGGTCTTCAAGGGGAATTACACCGGCACGGATCCCTTTGATCCTACGGATACCATAGATCTTTCCAAGGGCTACGAGGAAAACAAAAACTATTCCGCGCCTTCATTTCATTGGGTCCTGGATGACGTGATAAAGGTTGTGGAATAAAGGAAAACAAGGCTTTTCTTGAAACACAAATCATTATTTGTTAGAATAGAGCGGATTATATTAAAGAAAGGATGTGTGTGATATGGCAAAGGAAATACCTTACAAGATCTACCTCGATGAATCGGAGCTTCCCACTCAGTGGTACAATCTCCGTGCGGACATGGAAAATAAGCCCGCACCCCTTCTTAATCCTGCAACAAAAAAGCCCATGACAGCAGAGGAGCTGGCTCCTGTTTTCTGTGATGAACTTGTGGCTCAGGAGCTGGATGAAACGACTCCTTACATTGATATTCCCGAGGAGATCAGATCCTTTTACAAGATGTATCGTCCCTCACCTTTGGTAAGGGCATACTTCCTTGAGAAAAAGTTGGATACTCCCGCCAAGATATATTACAAGTTTGAGGGTAACAACACCAGTGGATCCCACAAGCTTAATTCTGCCATTGCTCAGGCATATTACGCTAAAAAGCAGGGACTCAAGGGCGTTACCACCGAGACCGGTGCAGGTCAGTGGGGAACAGCTCTTTCTATGGCTTGCTCTTATTTCGGACTTGACTGTAAGGTCTTCATGGTAAAGGTTTCCTATGAGCAGAAGCCTTTCCGCAGAGAGGTTATGAGGACCTATGGAGCTTCCGTAACTCCTTCTCCTTCTGAGGAGACCGTTATCGGACGCAAGATCCTGGCTGCTCATCCCGGAACTACAGGAAGTTTGGGATGCGCTATTTCTGAGGCGGTAGAGGTTGCTACTTCAAATGAAGGCTATCGTTACGTGCTCGGCAGCGTTCTTAATCAGGTTCTGCTTCATCAGAGCGTTATCGGTCTGGAGACCAAGGCTGCTCTGGACAAGTACGATATCCATCCCGATATCATTATCGGATGCGCAGGTGGCGGTTCCAACCTTGGCGGACTCATCGCACCTTTCATGGGTGAGAAACTTCGTGGTGAGGCAGACTATCGCATCATCGCCGTAGAGCCTCAGTCATGCCCCAGCTTTACACGCGGACGTTTTGCTTATGACTTCTGCGATACCGGCATGATCTGCCCGCTGGCTAAGATGTACACTCTGGGTTGCGATTATATTCCGGCACCCAACCATGCGGGTGGACTTCGTTTCCACGGCATGAGTTCCACACTTTCACAGCTTTATCATGATGGTTATATGGAGGCAGTTGCAGTTCCTCAGACAGATGTCTTTGAGGCAGCAGAGGAGTTTGCAAGAGTAGAGGGTATCCTTCCCGCACCCGAGAGTTCTCATGCTATCCTTCAGGCCATCAGGGAGGCTAAAAAGTGCAGGGATACAGGAGAAGAAAAGACCATTGTATTCGGACTTACGGGAACCGGATATTTTGATATGGTCGCATACGAGAAGTTCCATGATCAGCTTATGGAAAACTATCGTCCTACAGATGCGGAACTTCAGGAGAGTTTTGCAAAGCTTCCTCAGATCTGATCTGCAGGAGGTTAAGTACGAAGTAATACTTTTTTGAAACAGACAAGGTAGTCGCGGAGGCGATATGAACGACAACGATAAACGAGATAATAACGGAAAGGGTAATAAACCCGGGGGACCGCAGCCTATACTCATGTTTGTGCTGTTTTCCCTCATTGCTGTCTTTATTACCAGTATTCTCTACAACGGACTCGGGACATCCAGCAATTACAAGATCAGTTATACAGAGTTCTATAAGTTGGCAGAAAAAGGTGATGTTGAGTCTGTTGTATTTGACGGCAACAGGATCAATATCAAACTAAAGGCTACTACTGAGTTCTATGCCAATGATGATGACAAAAAGGCTCAGGAGGTTTATTACCAAAGTACGGGTCAGAAGCTTTCCGTAAGCTATTACACAGGTTATATTTCGGATGATGATCTGGTACCTCTTCTGAAAAAGCAGGATGTGACCATCAACAGAGGTAATTCGGATTCTACTCAGGCTATTATCTACAATATTGCCAGCATAGTCATTCCTCTTATCATTATCTGGATCGTATTCGCCCTGATAATGAGAAATATGGGTGGCAGCGGTGGAATGGGACCCTTCGGAGTGGGCAAGTCCACTGCCAAGGTTTATGTGGAGAAAAAGACCGGCGTTACTTTCAAGGACGTTGCAGGACAGGATGAGGCAAAGGAATCGCTGCAGGAGGTCGTTGACTTTTTGCATAATCCTCACAAGTATACCGATATCGGAGCCAAGCTTCCCAAGGGAGCCCTTCTTGTGGGCCCTCCCGGAACAGGTAAGACCCTTCTTGCCAAGGCTGTTGCCGGTGAGGCGGGAGTGCCTTTCTTCTCTCTGGCAGGTTCCGACTTCGTTGAGATGTTTGTAGGTGTCGGTGCTTCCAGAGTACGTGATCTTTTCCGAGAGGCTGCACGAATGGCACCCTGCATCATCTTTATTGATGAGATCGATGCCATCGGTAAGAGCCGTGATTCCAGATACGGCGGAGGCAATGACGAGCGTGAGCAGACACTTAATGCCCTTCTTGCTGAGATGGACGGATTTGATACTACCAAGGGTATGCTTATCCTTGCTGCTACCAACAGACCGGAGGTCCTTGATAAGGCCCTTCTTCGTCCCGGACGTTTTGACAGGCGTATCATTGTTGACAGACCTGATCAAAAGGGTCGTCTTGAGACCCTGAGGGTTCATGCCAAGGATGTGGCTATGGATGAGACCGTAGATCTTGAGGCTATGGCTCTAGCCAGTGCAGGACTGGTTGGTTCCGATCTTGCCAATATCATCAACGAGGCAGCAATCACAGCTGTCAAGCACGGACGTAAGTCTGTGAACCAGACAGATCTTTTTGAGGCTTTCGAACTGGTAGCCGTGGGCGGCAAGGAGAAAAAGGATCGCCCTATGAGCGACAAGGAACGTCATGTTGTTTCCTATCATGAGGTTGGTCACGCTCTGGTATCCGCGCTCCAGAAAAACACCGAGCCGGTTCAGAAGATCACCATCGTACCCAGGACCATGGGTGCCCTGGGATATACGCTGCAGACCCCTGAGGAGGAGAAATTCCTGGAGACAAGGGATGAGCTTATTGCGCAGATCACAACCTTTATGGGTGGTCGTGCGGCAGAGGATCTTGTGTTCAATGTGGCAACCAGTGGCGCTGCCAATGATATTGAAAAGGCGACTAATATCGCTCGCAATATGGTTACCAGATTCGGTATGTCCGACAAGTTCGGAATGATGGGTCTGGCCACGGTTGAGAGCCAGTATCTTGACGGACGGGCATCCATGATGTGTGCCGAGCAGACAGCATCTCAGGTTGATGATGAGGTTCTTGCAATCATAACCGAGTGCTACAACAGGGCCAAGGATCTGCTGACACAGTACCGCAACGTACTTGATGAGATCTCTGACTTTCTGTACCAAAAGGAGACCATCACCGGCAAGGAGTTCATGCAGATGTTCCGCGACTTAACGGGCATTCTCGGCGACGAAGAACATTCAGATGGCGACACGCAGGGCACTGAATCTACCCCCGAAGACGACCGGCATATTAAGCCGGAGAACTACTTTGAGGAGTAAAGCTAGCTATTATTGATCTTATAAAGCTCAGATTACACGTGGAGCTGAACACGATATGGCACGTCATAATACCCTTGGCGACGCGCTCTCGCTCCTTGTTTTTTGGTTACGTTACATAATGCGGCAAAATACGCCGCATAAGTAACGACTAAAAACGAGGGTCGCTACGGGTACTATGGCGCGCCATATCTATTTCATATGCGAACAATACATAAAAGATAATTAAAGACTGTATATGGAGATTCTTGCTATCGGTATGGAAGTAAGAATTACGGGCATGTAGTTATTTTCGTGAGCATAATATCCGTAGCGACCCTCGTTTTCCGTCGTTACTTCGTGGCACGAAGTGGCACGTTATGTAACGTGACGAGAAAACAAGGAGCGAGAGCGTGTCGCCAAGGGTATTATGTTCACGAAAATTGTCAGGACGCTTATCGCTGAGGGTATCATGTTCAATATAGAAGACGAACTTAAAAAACTCCCGGATCAGCCGGGAGTTTATATTATGCACGATGCAAGTGACGCCATCATCTACGTTGGCAAAGCGAGGTCGCTAACCAAAAGAGTCCATCAGTACTTTCAGGCTTCCCACGACGAGGGACTTCGGAAGCGTCAGATGGTCTCTCATATTGCGCGCTTTGAATACATCGTGACAGACAGCGAGCTTGAGGCCCTGGTCCTTGAAAATAACCTGATCAAGGAGCATAGGCCAAAGTACAACACCCTGCTCCGTGACGATAAGACCTATCCTTATATCAAGGTCAGCGTCAGGGAGACTTTTCCCCGTGTACTTTTTGCACGCAAGGTAGATAAGGATGGAGCCAGGTATTTCGGCCCCTTTACTTCAGGCACAGATGTCAGGGCCACCATAGATCTTGTTAATAAATTGTTCGGACTTAGGAGCTGCAATCGGAAGCTGCCCGAAGCTATCGGCAAGGAAAGACCCTGCTTGAACTATCATATGGGACAGTGCATGGGACCCTGCAATGGAGATGTAAGTC
>JAEELH010000008.1 GCA_016288825.1 Lachnospiraceae bacterium
GAACTACGGCAGCAACTATGAGCGGATGGTCGTCTGTTGTATTTACATATTCTACCAATTCATCCAACAGATCCGGTATGTCAATGTATTCCGGCGGAATGTAATCCGGATTTCCTGTTTGAGAATCATATACAGCAAATAGTACTCCGGGTGGCATTGGTCCTCGAAGTCCTATTTTTTCTTTTGATGTTCCCTTTTCAACATACTGTTGTACATCCAATATCAGTTTTTTGGAAAACTGCTCCTTTTTAGCCGCCTTCTCTTCCAGATAATTCAATGCCAGGAAATAATTACGAACCTCCTGCTCTGGTTTAAGATAATGCTTTCGCTCGTCACTATCTATAACCTCATCCACCTGCTTCTCTGATAAAGGATTCCCCTCAATTTTTGTAGATGCATAGGAGCTTTTCTTTTTTGAATTTTTCCGTAACTTACTTGCCACAGCAACAGGCAGCGAAACCTCTGAAACCTTATACCTATTTTTATCAATCTCCGTAATATACTTTAATATCTCATTTGACAAAGTAGCTTTAATCATAAAAAGCGCCCTCCTGACACGTATATTATATCACGAGAGCGCCAATTTTTCCATTAAAATTACACTATTTTTTCACTATTTTACATTATCCGCTTCACTATTTTTCACTATCTTCTATCTGTTCAAAAAATCATAGACTGTACTGCCTTTCAAATAAAGCTAAGCTGCTCATACTCTATATTTCGTACCAGCTCTTCCTGCGGGGCGCCCATGATCTGCTCGGCACTCTTTTGATCAAATATCCACTCCCCTATTGCATCCCTACTTACAAGGACCGGCATCCTATCATGAACAGGCTTCATTACCTCGTCCGCGTCCCTGGTAAGCACTGTAAACTGCAACATATTACCGCGAACATCACAGATGCCTGCAAGAAACAGCACATCTTCCCTAGAGGATGCAAAGGAAGCCTTTTCTTTGCGGAGATTCCATTCAAAATATTCGTTTACAGGGATAACGCATCTATGGCGTTCAAATCCCTTGCTAAAGGTGGGCTTTTCCTTTATCGTCTCTGACCTGGCATTGATAAGAAGTGTCCGGTTGTCGCTGCCAAGCCAGCCAAATCTTGCCACATCAGCTTTAATGCTGTCCTTTTCACCTCGCAGGATCACTCCATTATCTACAGGGCCAATCTCCCCAAAAGGCACCTCGTAAACACCCTTTTCTATGATTGCGGCCAAAGACTCTGTCTCATCTAATGCCTTTTCATAATAGCCGTATCTGCTGCACATAATCTATACCAATACTCTACTATCAGTGCCAGTATGGCTTCTGATCCTTGTGGGTGTATCCCTGAAGCTTTTCTTTATACTCATCAAGAATGCGGCCATATTCTGAGAGAGCCTTTTCTTTAAGTCTGTTTTCGGACTTTGAAATCTCATACACCGCCTCAAGCTCCCGGAGATTATCCTGAGCATTGTCCTTGTAATTGTTGGACATATTAATAATAAGACGCTGTATGATAGCGTCCAACTCTTTTTCTGCTTTGGATTTAAATAGTTTCATGCCTCAGGCTCCTCATCTCCGCGGGTATAGCCCATACTCTCCAAAACGTCCGATGCCTTATCCTCAGCCTCTGCAGGTATCACAATCTCTATCTCATTGATATTTGTCCGGCCAAAGTAGACCCCCAGATAATCTCCCGCACCGTGAGATTTCTTATAGCTTGGTATCTTTTCGCTTTCAAGGGCAGCGCGGACCCTGTCCGCTTCAAATGAATCATATGTTGTGAATATCGTAATTTCTTCCATAATCTACCTCAAACTATCTAGAACCAGAATATCCCACTATGATACATAAAAATAGGATTCCCTCCACTATTTATGATCGTCTAATAATCTTCGTAGCAACGCCTCCCGGTTATTAATAAACATCTCTGTTATCCGGTAACTGTCAGTATCCTCATACTCACAGGGATGAACTCGCCCTTCATCAAAGGTCAGTATCTGAGCTCCCGGCATCCCGAGAAGAATAGGCGAATGTGTTACAATAAAAAACTGCGATTCCTCTCTTGCGCATCTGTCTATCTCCATAAGGAGCGTCAACTGCCTCTGAGGTGAAAGTGCGGCCTCCGGCTCGTCCAGTAGATAAACTCCATTTTGTTTAAAGTTCTCCTGAGCCATTGCCAGAAAACTTTCTCCGTGGGACTTCTCGTGATAAAAATGGTTTACTCCACCCTCTTTGGCATATTCCTCATCTGCTGTCGCAACATTATAAAAGCTCTCAGCTCTGAGGAAGTATCCCCATCCGGGCTTATGGATACCCTTTATCAAGCGCATTGCTGAATACAACTGTGAATGGGATTCCCTTGTAGAAAAGCTATAGTTTTTTGTTCCACCCTCTGGATTAAACCCATAAGCTATGGCTATGGCTTCCAGCAATGTAGACTTTCCGCTACCATTTTCTCCAACAAAGAAAGTTATGGGATTTTCGAAATACAGTCTCTCCATGCCGGCAATTGCCTCTATATCCCAAAGATAGCTACCTTGGTCTATCTTTGACCAATCCATTTGAAGCCCCTTTATATGAAGCTGGTTATCATTATCCATATTTTATTTTTAACTCCAAGAATCCACTTATACCATCTTCTCAAGATACTTCACCGGCACAGAAAATGCGAAAATACTAATATGAGGGAACGCGCAAACACTATGCATGTGTGATCGCCTGCATCATGTATTCATCGTTGCAGCTATCTTCGAAAAATTTTCCTTTTACAAAGAAAGTAGTATCTTCCTCATGAAGTTCGTTTTTATCAAAGCCATGGGCGTCTTTAGGGGTAAAACAAAGGACCACATTCTTCACTTTTGAGCCGAAAGCTGCGATAACATCATCAACATCACCCTCTCCTATTATGGTATGAAGGATCAATGTATCATCCTCTGTTTCAGCAATAGCGTAGCTGTTACAATCTGCAATATAAAACAGATTCTCCGTCATAAATTGAGAAAGATAAAACATGTATAATCCGGCATTATCAACCATATACAGCTGAGCATTCTGACGTGTTTTGTCAAGAATCTCGACAATCCTGTCAAAATCATTCTTATCCTTCAAAGGAACCATCACAGCTTCGCATTCATTGGATATGGTCACTTCTTTTGTATACTGATATTCTTTTGCTTGTTTAAATCCAAATTTAGGATAAAACTCGAGTACGGAATCATTAGCGAAGAGATATATTCCATCTACCTTTCCTTCGTAATCTTTCATGATCTCTTCCATCAGCGTTCTGGCATATCCTTTTCCTCGGTAGTCATTGTCTGTCATAATTGTTCCGAGTTGGATCAGTTTTACAATTCTATCCTTATAATTCATGTTGCAGGCGTTGACCGAGACATTTGATACGACTTCACCATCTATCACAACGGAATAAGGAATGTAGTTATCCATCCAAAATCCATTTTGATACCAATTTTCGAAGTTAAGGCCAAAAGTCTTTTCAGCCAGTCTATTGAAAGAGGCTCTAAGACTCTCATTATTTCTATAATTTTTTTCTATGCTAAAATTCATTTTATTAGTTCCTTTTTTTCTTGGTTCATTACACCTCGAAGCCTGTAAAAGCTTTGATCTCTTGCTCCAGAAGTCGGAAAACATTTGCAACCAGATAACCGTCGGCAATCGCATGATTCAGGCGAACGGAAACCGGCATCATCAATCTGCCGTTCTCTTCCCGATACCTACCCCAATTGACTATCGGAGGAAAATACAAATACCCGTCAGGCAATTCAATGTTGAGCGAATCATAGGAAAGCCATGAAATATAGGACGCGTCAAACCAATTCGGATACTTTTTACCGTCAAACTCATAATCGCGGGTTTTATTTGCCTCCTCTAGGTCGGCATGCGCGTTTTCATAAAAGGTTCCGTAATCCTCGCTGTACAGGGAGTGAACGGTCGTACAAGTCTCCGTGTCTTCGTGGAACACGTAATGACACGGATTGATCACATCATAGCAGATCAATTCATCCGAGTTGTAAAGATAATCCATCTTGTAGTCATCGCGCGAGTTAAGTACTTTTGAAAGAAGAAACAGAAAATTAAGGTAAAACTTCGTACCTGTCTTTTTTGAATGATCCACAAGATCGGTAACATCTATCCTGGCAGTCATGGATGTTGAGCACTTGCAGTCTTCTGTGAAATGACGGTAAACGCCTTTTCTGTAATACGTTTCTTTATCTATGAAGACCTAGCAGAGTACCACGTCCATAGAATACCTCGCATGGGCGTGGATGAATGCGTCACGGATTACCCTGATCTTTTATGTATCGTTTCACATTCTCAAGGCTGTTCTCTCCCACTGTGGTAACGAAATAGCTTTCTGACCAGAA
>JAEELH010000009.1 GCA_016288825.1 Lachnospiraceae bacterium
CTTACTATGGGTCTTGAGGCCAACAAGTCCGTAAATAACGTGACAGCCTGCCTGCTCAAGCTTTCGGGCCCAAACAATATTGTTTTCCTCATCGAAACGCGCTTTGAGCTCAACAAGTACTGTTACCTGCTTGCCATTTTCAGCAGCTTTGGCAAGTGCGGCGATAATAGGTGAATTACCACTGACACGGTAGAGAGTCTGTTTGATGGCCAAAACCTGCGGATCCGATGCGGCATTACGGATAAAGTTGACCACCGGATCAAAGGAAAAATAGGGATGATGCAAAAATACATCATTCTTTTTTATTATGTCAAAAAGTGACTCATCGGTATCAAATACAGGATCGGTCTGGGAGTCATATCTCTCGGCAAACAATGATTTTTTGCCATCGATCATAGATGAAAGCTTCATCATGGCTGTCAGATCTATGGCACCATGTATATGAATGATCGCTTCATCAGATACTTCGAGGTTTTCTTTAAGGACCTTAAGAAGTCGCTTATCCATTTTTTCCTCAACTTCAAGTCTGATGACTTCGCCCCACTGACGCTGTCTGATCTGTTTTTCCATCTCAAGAAGCAGATCAGCAGTCTCCTCTTCATCAATTTCAATGTCGGCATTGCGCATGACACGATAAGGGAATGCACATTCAACTTTATAATTAAGGAAAAGCTTATCGATGTTTTTCTCGATTATCTGCTCAAGGAAAATAAAGGTCTGGTCATGATCGCTGTCCGAAGGGATCTCTATAAGCCTCGGAAGGACAGAAGGAACAGCAACTGTTGCAAACTCGGTTGCACCGGCTTCGTCATGGATAAGCTTGGAGGGCTTACCTTTCCTTGTTATAAGCGCCGCTATATTAAGGGTTTTATTCTGTACCAGTGGAAAAGGCCTGGAGGCATCTACTGCCATAGGTGTTAGAACCGGGTATATAGTAGACTTAAAATAATCGTTAACAAATTTTTCCTGTGCAGGCGTAAGATCCTCAAAAGCCTCGATAAGGCAAATATTTTGTTTACTAAGAGCCGGAAGCAGTGATCTGTTATAGATAGTATACTGGGCTTCCATAAAACCACGGGTACGTGTTCTTATGGCGCTAAGCTGCTCAATAGGATCCAGTCCGGCTATATCCCGACCCTTGTAGTCGGCATGTACCAGGTCCATAATTGAAGCGACACGCACCATAAAAAACTCGTCTAAATTTGAGGCCGTGATGGCAAGAAACTTAAACCGCTCCATGAGAGGATTGGTTTTGTCCTTTGCTTCGTTAAGGATCCTCTCATTAAAATCAAGCCAGGAAAGTTCCCGGTTAGTATAATATGCAGGATCTAAAAAATTAATGTTTTTTTTCATACTATCCCCCGTTCTGTATTTCCCTAATTTTGATCCTCTATAACAGGCCAGAGGCCAAATACCCGGCTGAACAGTTCAGCCTTTTCGTCAAACATGAGCTTTTCCAGGTTGAAAGATGACTTTGCCATACTCTTTATCACAAGCTGGTTTCCTTTTTTTGCTATCTTGACATCCTTAAGCTTTTGTTTATGGCTCCGGTCAAGGGCATTGGCGACTCTGAGTATTGCCAAAAGCTTAAGGAAAATAACGTATTCCTCTTCGGAAAGCTTGTCGGAAAGCGCCGGATAAGTAATGTCGGCACTATGTATATTGGCGCATACACATGCTATGAGCTTTCTTTCGTCATGAGTAATACCTATGACCTCTGACGACATTATGATGGTATATGTAGATTCACCTGCAGAAGAAAGACTTATATACTTACCGCAATCGTGCATTATCGCGCAAATACGTATGAAAAGCCGATGCCTTTTAGTAAGACCCTGTTGTTTTTTAATGGCGTCAAAAAGCATAGTTGAAAGCTGTTCCAACATCTTGAGGTGAGGTTTGTAACTGTCATACCTAAGAGCTATCTGCCATGCTGAGGATAATACATCCTTATCAAAATCATGTACTGACTTTATTATTCCGTTTTTAATACCGTATGATAATGCAAGACCTTCATGAAGTGATGCTCCGGGTAGTATAACGTTGTCACACTTAACCTTTTGAAGGATCGCATAGTATAAAAGGATGAAAGGCATATGCATATCATCCGGATCGGAAAGAGAGAAATCCTGGGACACTTTATAGTAATAATCAGGATCCATCATCTTTTCGACGATATCAATAGAATCTTTTCGACTTATGGTAAGGCCTTTCTCGCTGTTTTTAAAAAGAGAAAGTATATTGCGGAAGGTATCATTGCAAAGAATCATGTACTTAGGGGCCATATCCGGATAAAACATATGGGCAAAAGTATCAAGTTCCTTGTATATCATCTCAATGATCTGTGATTGGGCATCGGTTTTTTCCGAAAGTCGTTTGAGGTGCTCTCTCACCTGTGAAGCACCCAAAAGAATATGCTGACTGGTAAGGAGCTTACCATCTTCAAATAATGACAACTGAAGTGATGATCCACCTACATCCACAATAAGGGCGGAGTCAGTCAAAAGATCGTCGAAATCCTTTTGACTGACTATGGCTCCGTAATTGATAAATCTAAACTCGGAATTGGACAAAACCTGTAGTGGCACCGGTATTATACGTGAGATCTTATCTCTGATCAGATAAAAATCCCTGAGCTCACGCACCATATATCCGGCAAATATCTCGTACTTATCAACCCTGTAAGAATCTATGGTATCTTTCATATCCGTCAGCGCATCCAAAAGTTGTTTGAGAGTATCGGCTGAAAGCTTTCCATAGGTAAGCTGGTCGTGATAAAGCGCTATAGGTATCTTGATCTCATCAATGAAACGAATGGGATACTTAGCTGTAGGATGTATCTCCATAACCTGCATGGTAACCTCATATGTACCGATATAGATCGACGCGTAGGTTTTATACTTCATAGTTCCCCCTATCTGTAATGCCCCAATATCCTGAGATTAGAAGCCTCCTCGGAAAGACCAAGTAAAGCATTCTGCATTCCTTCATCCATTAGATGTCCCTCAACATCAACAAAAAACCTGTATTCAAAAGGCTTTGAAGGAATTGGCCTTGACTCGATACGGCTCATATTGACACTGTTAAAAGCAAAATGTGAAAGGATACGATAAAGTGCACCCTCCTTATTGGGAAGTTCAAAGCAAATGCTTATCTTATCAGAATCCTTTTTGTAAATCTTTTTCCGGGATAATACAAAAAATCTTGTCTGATTATTCTTTTCATTTTGAATATGGGACTTTAAAACCTCAAGGCCGTATAAAGAAGCATTGACCTCTCCTGCTATAGCTGCCAATGACTTGTCTCCGCTGTCACGGACCATCTTGGCAGAAACGGCGGTATTTAGAGTGGATTCCCTCTCCCACTTGGGATGTTCCTCTAAAAAGGCGGAACACTGACCAAGAGCCTGGGGATGAGAATAGACTTTTTTGATGTCTGAAATCGTACTTCCCGGTATACCCAAAAGTGCATGATCGATGGAAAGGATCTCCTCTCCGATAATGGAAAGATCATATTCGCTCAAAAGATCGTACATCTCACCAACTGCACCATAGGTAGAATTTTCAATGGGAAGAACACCGTATTCAGCCTTGCCGTTGCTCAGCGCATCCATTGCCTCACGCCAGGTTTTAACGGAAAAGTTAGAGGTCCCCTCCGGGAAATAATCTTTAAGAGCAGCATAACTGTAGGCCCCTTCAACACCCTGATAGACAACTGTAATACCCTCGGTGCGATATGCATCTACCTTTTCATATCCGAAATCAGACATACCTTTTTTGGCAAGAAGCTGGTATTGTTTTTTTCTGCTTATGGACATTATGAGTTCAAAAAGTTCGAAAATACCAACTCTCTGAAAATCATCATTGGCACCGTTGCAAAGACGCTCCAGTTTTTCCTCTTCTCTTTTTTTATCCAAAACGGGACGGCCATTGGTCATCTTAAAATTGGCAACTTCCTCAGCAAGATTCATCCTCTTACTGAAGATTTCAAGGATCTTCTTGTCAATAACATCAATGTCGTCTCTAATCTCAAGTAAATCTCTCATCAGGCTATTGCTCCATTAAGAATGTCAAATACAGAAAGCTGGTCGCTTTCAGGAAGGTTTCCCAGCAGATGCATACGATCCATCTTTTCGATGATGGTTCCGGAAACCTTGCCCCGCTCCTTAATGTCATTTTTAGACATAAACGTGCCTCTGGAAGCGGCTATGGCAAGGGTTTCGGCCGCCTTGTCTCCCATTCCCTCGATAGAGTTAAGAGGAGGCAAAAGCTTGCCCTCATGTACGGTAAAGTATCTTGCATCTGATTTATAAATGTCAAGTGGCAAAAAAGTATAGCCTCTTGCGTACATCTCCTGTACTATCCTCATATCCCTGTAGGCACCCTCCTGTTTTGCGGAAAGCTTTTCTCCCCGAGCACTCATCTCGTCATAGGCATTAAGAGTATCTTCAAGATGCTCCTGTCCCTGACACATGATCTCATAGTCAAAGTTGGTGGCTCTGATGGAGAAAAATGCGGCATAGTATTCAAGAGGATAATGGATCTTGAACCAGGCGATCCTCCAGGCCATCATAACATAAGCAACCGCATGTGCCTTGGGGAACATATACTTGATCTTTTCACAGGACCAGATATACCAGTCGGGAACCTTGTGATCGATCATATCCTGTTTCCAGTCAGGCCACTGCTTGCAGCCGCCCTTGGCGATCTTGCCCTTGCGGACATTTTCCATGATCTTGAAGCTTTCCTCGCTGTCCAGCCCCATTCCGATCAAATATGTCATAATATCATCACGGGTGCAGATAGCCGTAGAAATTGTGGCTTTGCCCTCTGCAATAAGAGTTTGAGCATTACCAAGCCATACGTCTGTACCATGGGAAAGGCCTGAGATACGGACTAGATCCGAAAACTCTCTGGGACCTGCGTCTCGAAGCATGCCCATAGCAAAATCAGTTCCGAACTCGGGAATTCCCAAAGTCCCGCGGTCAACGTTCCAAAGGTCATCGGGCTTGACCCCAAGAGGCTCTGTGGAAAGGAAAAGTTCCATGACTTCAGGCGCATCAAGAGGGATGGTGGTTGCATCAATACCCGTAAGGTCCTCAAGACGGCGGATCATGGTAGGATC
>JAEELH010000157.1 GCA_016288825.1 Lachnospiraceae bacterium
ATGGCAGTGCTTTTCTGCTCAATACCTACAATGGTCATCTTCTTCGTTCTTCAGAAGCAGTTTGCAGAAGGTATTACAGGTGCAGTTAAGTAAAATATTTAGGTAATGATAATTCGGGTTCTGTGGAAAGGGCGCAGTTGCGCTCTTTCCTGGAATCCTGTTACATGACCTTTCTTTTTTTGCGCATTTTTCAGCCTTGTTTATGATCTGTTCAAGGCTTAGGGGGTTATTTTTTATACCCATAGATAATACGGAGAAATAATATGAGCGAATTTGATATCAACATATTGTCAGATATCCGCGTATTTGAAGAAAACAGACTGCCTGCGCATTCCGATCACGATTTCTTCAGAAATGAAGATGAGGCGGATAAAGGTGAGTCCGGTTTCGTACACATGCTTAACGGCATGTGGAAGATCCATTATGACGAGAGAGTATGTGATGCGCCGGAGGGATTTTGGAACGAAGATTATGATGTTACATACTGGAGAGAGATAAAAGTTCCTGCTCACATCCAGATGGAGGGCTGTGGTCATCCTGCGTATGTCAACACTCAGTATCCCTGGGACGGAAGAGAACTGTTGGAGCCCGGCGAGGTTCCTCAGGGCTTTAATCCGGTTGCCAGCTATGTACGGTTTTTTACCTTGCCGGAAAGCATGAAGGAGGGACCGGTATATATCTCATTTCAAGGTGCGGAGAGCGGTCTGGCCCTGTGGCTCAATGGCCACTATGTAGGCTATGCAGAGGACGGTTTCACACCTTCAGAGTTTGATCTTACTCCTTATATAAAAAGAAAAGGCAGCAACCGCCTTGCAGTCAGGGTATTCCGCTTTTCCTCGGCAAGTTGGTGCGAGGATCAGGATTTCTTCAGATTTTCGGGTATTTTCAGAGATGTTTATCTTTATACTACACCGGTCGTTCATGTAAGAGATCTGCATTTTACCGGTCTTTTGGATGATGAGTACGAAAACGGAAAACTGGAATTGGAGGCTGAGGTTGTTTGTCGTGACAAGGCAAAGGGTCGGATAGAGATCAGCCTTTTTGATCCTGAGGGAAGTGAAGTCTGTGCTCAGACTTTTGGGCCGGATGACGAAAAGCTGTCGGTAGACGTTCCGGAAGTAATTAAGTGGAGCGCTGAGCATCCCGAGCTTTATGATCTGGAACTCAGAGTTTACGACGGTGATGATCTTTGTGAGTATATCATAGAAAAAGTCGGATTCCGAAGATTTGAAATTCGGGACAATATAATGCTTCTTAACGGACAGCGGATCGTCTTTTTCGGTGTGGACAGACACGAGTTTTCTGCAGAGAGAGGAAGAGTCCTTTCGGATTGGGAGATCGAGCAGGACATCATCACCATGAAGCAGAACAATATCAATGCTATCCGTACCAGCCATTATCCCAATAAGACGGCTCTTTACAGGCTTTGTGATATTTACGGACTTTATCTTATTGATGAGACAAATCTCGAATCTCACGGAAGCTTTGATGCCATAGAAAGGGGATACAAGCCCTTGAAGTGGGCGGTTCCGGGAGATCGTGAGGACTTTTATCCAATGATGGTGGACCGTGCACGCAGCATGGCTTGGCGTGATCGCAATCATCCGTCAATCCTTATCTGGTCTCTTGGTAATGAGTCCTACGGCGGACTTGATATGCTGCATCTTCACGATCAGTTCCATGAGTGGGATCCCACCCGTTTGGTGCAGTACGAGAGCGTTTGGAGAGATCCGAGATATCTTGATACCACTGATATGGTCAGTGTTATGTATCAGAAGGTGGCAGAGATCGAGGAGTTTTTGCAGGAGCACAGGGATAAGCCTTACATTTCCTGCGAGTACTCACATGCCATGGGTAATTCTTGTGGTGGCATATACGAGTACACCCTTCTGACAGAGAGAGAAGATCTCTATCAGGGCGGATTCATCTGGGATTATATCGACCAGTGCATCATGACAAAGGATGTCAATGGTCAGACCTTTGCCGGATATGGCGGTGATTTTGATGACAGACCCAATGACGGCAGCTTCTCAGGAGACGGTATCTGCTACGGAGACGACAGATCGCCTTCTCCCAAAATGCAGGAAGTTAAGTATGCGTACCAGGGCATAAAAGTTGAGTTCGAAGGTGATGACATCATCATAACCAATAAAAATCTCTTCACAAATACTTCTGAGTACAAGTGCATCATGACTTTGGAGTGTGAGGGAAGGGATATCGTATCCACCGACGGAGAGATAGAGGTGGAGCCTCAGTCCGAGAGACGTATTCCGTGCCCATTAGTTGTTCCGGATGAACCGGGAGAATACATACTGACCGTATCATTTTGTCTGAAAACGGACACACTTTGGGCGGATGCAGGTCATGAGGTTGCTTTTGGCCAGACTGTAATAGGAAAGCGTGTTAAGAAGAAGCATGAAAAGCATCCCATGAAAGTGGTACAGGGATGGTGCAATACCGGAGTCAGGGGAGAGGACTTTTCGGTACTGTTTTCAAATATCCACGGAGGTCTGGTTTCATACATCTATGGAGGCAGGGAGCTTATCAAAAGAAAGCCGGTTCCCAACTTCTGGAGACCTCTTACGGAAAATGATCTTGGAAACGGCCTGATCTTTAAGGCCGGTCAGTGGAAGCTGGCAAGCCTTCATGCATCCAACTGGAATCATTCCTCAAAGGGTCCTACGGATTATGTCGTAAAAGAATCAGCGAACAAGGTTGAGATCACATACACCTATCATCTTCCTACCAAGCCGGCGTCAAAAGTTCTGGTGACTTATACAGTGCATAGTGACGGTGTTGTGGATGTCCACATGTCCATGAAGGATCCGGCAAAGCTTGGAATGCTTCCTGAGTTTGGAATGATGTTTACCATGGCTTCATCCTACGACAGGCTTCGCTGGTACGGCAAAGGCCCGGATGAGACATACAAGGACAGGGATCACGCTAAAATAAGCGTGTACGAAAACAGAGTTGCCGACAATATGGCCAGGTATTTAAAGCCACAGGAGTGCGGCAACAAAGAGGGGGTTCGTTGGGCGCACGTTACGGATATGTCCGGTATAGGACTTGCGTTTGAGGGAGAGGATCTTTCTTTCTCAGCGCTTCCGTACACGCCCCACGAGATAGATTGCGCAGAGCATCCTACGGATCTGCCTCCCGTAACAAGTACTTTTGTCAGGGTTGCAAAGGAACAGATGGGCGTAGGTGGTGACGACACCTGGGGCGCACCTGTGCTGGATAAGTATCTTATCGACAATAGCAAGAGTATGGAATTTGACTTTTCATTCTATGGAATAATAGAAGAGTGATAAAGTGTCACTCCGAGCGAAGTGGGTATTCTTTCTTCGTTCGGGGTGGCTTTTTTTGTTCCGAAGGCGCCGGGTGCATGCGGATTTTCAGCCGTAATTGCGGAAAATACCATGGTTGACCATTATTGTAAATGAAAGTATAATAAAAGATACGCTGGCGAAAGTGTTTTCTTGAAAACCAATACTATTATGGGTGATACTATGGTTATGAAAAACGAATTCCATATAGCGTTTTACGCCGTAGCACTAACTCTGTGTGCAACCATCTTTTTCTTTACTATGCTTCAGAAAAGGTATGACAGGCCGCAGAACAAGCTGTTTATCGCTATGATCATCATAGTTGCGTGCAACTCCATTTCCGGACTTACCTGTGCCATTGTGGAGCCTTTCAAATGGGATGGCGCTATGTATATAGTGCTGCTTGTATTCCAGTTTCTCTACTTTTTCATACATCCCGCTTTGGCAGCTGTCTTTTACTTCTATTCTGCCACGGTTACGGGATCCGTCTATTCATTTAAGAGGGAGAAATTTTTCCTTTTTTCACTTCCCATCATAATCACCGAGTTGGTGGTCCTGGTGAACCCGCTTATGGGTTGGGTTTATTATTATGACGCCCAGAGAGTTTTTAACAGGAATTCTGCAGAACTGCTGTTGTATTTCACAGCAGCGCTGTATTTTGTGCTGACCATGTATCAGCTCATGCATTCCTGGAGGGAGCTTACTTCATCCAGACGCAACGCTATTCTGTATTTCATGGTGCTTACCATTGTCGGTATCGCGCTTCAGGCGATCAATATTAATATCAAGACAGAACTTTTTGCAGAAGCCTTTGCTATGCTGGGCATAATGCTGGCCGTGGAAACGGAGGATGATCGTCTGGATTCGGACAGCGGTTTTTATAACAGAAAAGCGCTGAAGATGGATATGGATGATTATTTTGCTACAGGGCAGAAGTTTTTTATTATCTGTATCAAGATCGAAAATTCCGAGATCATAAGGCGAGTTACCGGTTCTTCCAATACGGATATCCTGTCCGGAATCCTGGCAGATTATCTTAGATCACAGGTTAAAAGATACTACATTTATTGTCCTAACCCCGAGGCTTTCATTATCACATATATGCACTCCGACAGAATGGGAGCGGCAGCTCTTGCAGAGCGTATAAGCAAGCGATTTGAGAGCTATTGGAATTATGGTGAGATCGAACTTCACCTCAATGCCGTGGTTATGTATGTTGAGGCGCCTACGGAGATCAAGTCCACGGAAGATGTATTCTACATGGCGGATCAGCCCGTGCCTGAGTACCTTGGGGCAAACCCTCTTATGGGCGAGGATCTGAACTATCTGACCCGAAGGATGGATATTGAAAATGCCATTCACAGGACCCTTTCAAAAAGAGGATTCAAGGTATATTATCAGCCTACGTTTTGCCTGGACGGTTCTCTGCATGGAGCAGAGGCCCTGGTGCGTCTTAAGGATCCGGAGATGGGATTTGTTTCACCGGAGGATTTTATTCCCATTGCTGAGCAGATGGGCGTTATCGATGACATAGATGATTTCGTACTTCACGAGGTGTGCTCATTCCTGCACAGCGGAGTTCCGGAGCGTTTTGGCCTGAATTCCATCAATGTGAACCTTTCGGTGATCCAGTGCATGAAGCCGGGGTTTGTCGGACACATCAATGAAATAGTCGAAAGTCACGGTATTGATAAGGATCAGATCAATTTCGAGATCACGGAGTCTGTGGCGGCCAATGACTACAGCATTCTTTC
>JAEELH010000158.1 GCA_016288825.1 Lachnospiraceae bacterium
ACATCCTTTGTTTTTGTGATGCATCCGAGACATGCACCGACTCCGCAGGCCATTCTTTCCTCCATGGAAACAAAGCATCGAATATCATTAGTCTCTGCATAAGCTGCAACAGCCCGAAGCATCGGAAGCGGTCCGCAGGCAAATATCACATCTGCCTTTTCATCTGAAGCTTTGATAGCATCGATAACGGTACCTTTTGTACCCATGCTTCCATCCTCTGTTGCTGTAAGGATACTACATCCGGTCTGTCCGAAATCGGACAACAGAAAAGCTTCGTCTCTGTATCCCAATACCGCTACGCTGTCTGTGCCGTACTTTTTCGCCAGATATAACATGGGCGGTATTCCTATGCCGCCACCAATAAGCATGACTCTTCTTCCGGACATATCCGGAAAACCATTGCCTAAAGGCCCAAGGATATCTATCTCATCTCCTGCCTCAAGCCGAGAAAACTCCATCGTTCCGGCCCCGGCGATCCTGTAGACCATCCTAAGGGTTTCCTCACCCGGATCTGCATCGCAGATAGATATGGGCCTGGGAAGCATCTTACCTGGATCAGCCGAATATAAATTGATAAACTGTCCCGGCAAAGCCTCAGCTGCCACAGGAGTTTTGATCCTTAAGCTGAAGATATCCTTTGCTATCATGTTCTGTTCAAGAACAACTGCACTGTGTCTGCCTGATCTCATAAAGTCTCCATTAAAGATTACCTGTTATGTCTTTTATCATATCCTCTGTAGCGGCTCTGGCTGCATCTGCAAAACCGTCCTCACCGAAGGAAGCATACTTTTCATTTTTGTATGCGGCGATGATGCCCCTGGAAGAATTAACTATGGCTCCGCGGCCATCCTTATCAAAGAATACTCTGATATCTGCTCCGGTCCCGCCCTGTGCTCCGTATCCGGGAACAAGGATCACGGTGTGAGGCATAGCAGCTCTCATCCTTTCACCGATCTCGGGATAGGTTGCTCCAACTACGGCTCCCACATCTGAGTAACCATCCTTAATATTGTCAGAGCCCCATTTTTCTACCATGGCTCCCACTCTCTCATAAATGGTGCTATCGCCGGCCATAACATCCTGGAACTCCCCACTTGAAGGGTTGGAGGTCTTGACCAGAACGAAGATGCCCTTATCGTGCTCTCTTGCCACATCAACAAAAGGCTTCACTCCGTCGGTTCCCAGATAAGGATTGACCGTCACGATATCCTCTCCGAAGGGCTCAAACTCCTTGCCGAAAAATGATACCCGGCCAAGATGAGCTACCGCATAAGCTCCCGATGTGGAACCTATGTCTCCACGCTTAATATCGCCTATTACCACAAGGCCTTTGGAAGAAGCATAGTTACAAGTCTTCCTGTAAGCTTCCATACCCGGAACTCCAAGCTGCTCGTACATTGCAACCTGAGGCTTGACCGCAGGTACGATATCGGACACCGCATCCATTATTGCAGTATTAAACCTGTAGTATGCTTCCGCTGCCGCCTCCAGGGTAGGTCCGAATTCGGACTGAGCGGCATCAAGGAGCTTTGCCGGAATAAATGCCGGTTGAGGGTCAAGGCCCACTACTACCGGGGCTTTCTTTGCGTCTATCGCTTTTAATAGTTTATGCATTATTATCTCCTGTTCAACCCGTATATCTGTATGTGATCTTACCGCCGAGGATCGTGCCGACTACGCGGCCGGTAACCTTCATTCCCTCGTAAGGCATATTATGGGCAGCTCCTGCGAAGTCTGCGCCGTGGATCTCGTACTCGCTCTTAGGATCAAAGATCATGATGTCTGCAGCTTTGCCAACCGACAAGTCTCCGGCATCAATACCGGTGATCCTGGCAGGATTTGTACTCATCCTTGCTATCAGCTCCATGGGAGTCAGATAACCTCCCAGAACCAGCTGGCTGTATGAAATGGATGCTGCCGTCTCCATGCCAACAATGCCAAAGGGAGCTTCCAGGAAGCCTCCCGCCTTCTCCTCCTCGGTATGAGGAGCATGATCCGTGGATATAACCTCGATGGTTCCCACGGAAATAGCATTGCGGATCGCCTCAACATCCTTTTTGCTCCTAAGGGGCGGATTCATTTTAAAATTGGCGTCATCCGCAGATTCTATATCGCCATCACTGAATGTAAAGTGATGAGGGGTAGCCTCACCGCTGACCTGTGCCCCCTTCTTTTTGGCTGCCTCAAGATATTCGCAGCTTTCCTTGGTGGACATGTGGCATAAATGAAGTCTGGCGCCTGTCTCCTCAGCCAGGAGAAGATCCCTTGCCGTAATAACATTTTCAACTGTATTGGTTATACCCGGAAGACCGAACTCCAATGACTTTTTGCCCGCGTTGATCACGCCGTCCCAAACAAGATTGATATCTTCGCAATGAGACATGATGGTAACGCCATACTTTTTTGCCAAGAGCATAGCTTCCTTCATAAGTCCGGAATCCATTACAGACTTACCGTCCTCCGAAAAAGCGATACAACCGTCCTCGATCATTCCTTCCATATCGGAAACGGCCTCGCCCTCCATGCCCTCAGTGATGGCTCCAACCTGATGAACACTGCAAAGGCCTGTATCCTTGGCACGCATCTCCACAAACTGGATCATATCTCCGCTATCCACAGGTGGTGTGGTATTGGGCATGGCAAAGATCGTAGTATAGCCGCCTCTGGCTGCAGCCACGGACTCGGTAGCAATATCTGCCTTATGAGTCTGACCGGGCTCTCTCAGGTGAACATGCATATCGATAAGTCCGGGACAAACGTAGCATCCTGTTGCATCAATGATCTCCTCGGCCATCTCATCCGACAGGCCGGGTCCTATATCGGTTATCCGACCCTCAGAGATAAAAACATCCGCATCGATATCCATGTTATTGGCCGGATTAAGAATGTGTCCGCCTCTGATAAGTATATTCATTGCCCCCTCCTTATCAATCTGCTACCGACTTAAGAAACTCATACTCTCTTGAAACCGTCTCGTCCTCAGGCTTGAGCCTTATGTATTCCTCTGCTGCCCGAAGCGCTGCCGTGTAGTTGCCATCAGCCTCCATCACGGCTATCTGCTCGTAAAGGATCCTGGTCTGGTCCTTCATCAGTTCCTTGGTATCATCAAAATAGGCTCTGGCCTCCTCTTTGTAGCCTGCTGCCATCAGGCTGATGAATCCACGCAGAAGAATCTCATCATCATCCGCAAGAGATGCTGCCTGCTTGAAATCCGCAACTGCCAACTCCGGATCGTCATTACCCACAAAAGCACAGGCCCTAAGGAAATATGCCTTCTCGTCCTTTTTATCGTAATCTATAAGATAATCAAAGGTCTCTATTGCGGCATCGTAGTCTTCCATTGCATACTGGGCAGAGCCCTTGTAATAGCACAGGTCTATCTCTCTTTTGGTTACCCTGCTGCCGGCCAGTGCCAATGCCTCATTGATCTGAGCCAGGGCCTTTTCATAGTCCCCGTCCTCCATCTTTCTGATGGCGCTTTCCTTGAGGGAATCCTGCTCCTCCGCATATGCCGCTCCGCACCCGGTAAAAAGGATACCCATGCAGGCTGCGGCTGCCAGCACCTTATGAATCTTCATCCTTATTGTCCTCCTCAGGAAGTCTGATCCTGACTTTTTCTATTCGTCTTCTTCTGACGTTCTCTACCGAAAGTATGATCCCGGACTCGGAAACATAGGTCTCACCCACCTTGGGAAAATGATCGAATACTCCCAGCAGGTAACCTCCTATCGTGTCATAATCCTCCGAAGTAAAGGGCAATGACAGTTCATCACAAAGATCCTCCAGATTCATGGAACCCTTGACCTCATATACGTGATCTCCGGTCTGAACTATATCATCCTCTTCGTAGAAATCGTACTCGTCTCTGATCTCACCCACCAGCTCTTCGAGGAGGTCCTCAAGAGCAACTATTCCGGCGACAGCACCGTACTCATCAAGAACTACCGCGAGTGAAACTCTCTCCAGGCGCATCTCCTCAAAAAGCTCGCCTGTCTTTTTCTGCTCGAAAGTGTAATATGCCTCCCTCATGTAATCCCTAATTGAAAAGGATCTCTCGTTATGAGGAAGAAGAAGGTCCTTCATGTTGATGATACCTATAACATGATCGGTATCTCCCTCGAATACAGGCATTCTGGTGTACATATTACGAACGAAAACGCTCATGAGCTTCTCGTAAGACCAATTGACGCCTACCATGGTAACATCGATCCTTGGGATCATGACTTCCTTGGCTGTGGTGTCAGAGAAATCCAGCAGATTGTTGATATAATCCGCTTCTCCGTCCTCGATAACTCCCGTCTCACTGCCTACATCCACTATGGTAAGGAACTCTTCCTCAGTCATGGCTTCCTTTTCATGGAGCGATACTCCGAACAAAGCCGAAAAAGCTGATGCCACAGCATTGAGGATAAAGATAATGGGCGTAAGGAACCACATAAGTGCTGCAATGATACCGCCAACAAACAGCGAAAGTTCTGTAGCCTTAGCGGCCGCAATGCTCTTGGGTGTGATCTCACCAAAAACAAGAACAACCAGCGTCAGGACTCCCGTTGATACTCCGGCTCCTATGCTGCCCATTATCCTTATCATCAGGATGGTAGCAATGGATGATGCCGAAAGATTGACGATATTATTGCCTATGAGGATGGCTGAAAGCATCTTGGGAGTATTGCTTTTGATGCGAAGCACCCGCTTTGCCCTTCTATTGCCACCCTCCGCAAGGGTTCTGAGTCGTATTTCACTAACGGTGGTCAGCGCTGTCTCTGCTGATGAAAAAAATGCTGACATAGCCACGAGAACAATAAGCACTGCCACCTGGATTATGTTATCTGTCATATGATCATACCGCCGATTCGCCTAAATACTTTTCCTGCTCGGGTGTCAGTTTATCAATGCTGATACCCAGGAACTTAAGCTTTCTGTTTGCAACCTCCAGGTCTACGTCGCGGGGAACAACGATAAGCTTTTCTTTTATCTCTTCCTTGTGCTCTACCAAATACTTTGCGGAAAGAGCCTGGATGGCAAAACTCATATCCATGATCTCTGCAGGGTGTCCGTCTCCGCATGCAAGGTTAACAAGGCGTCCCTCACCGAGAACATATACAAAGGCACCCTCACGGACCTCATAGCCTATGATATTGTCCCTCTGATCAATGGAGGAAAGGGCGCACTTGCGAAGTCCTGCCATATCGATCTCTACATCGAAGTGGCCTGCATTGCAAAGGATGGCACCGTTTTTCATGGTCTTCATATGCTCGGTAGTTATAACTCCCGCACATCCTGTAACGGTTACAAAGAAGTCTCCCTCCTTGGCTGCCTCGCTCATGGGAAGAACGGTAAATCCGTCCATAACCGCCTCAATAGCCTTGATGGGATCGATCTCAGTAACGATGACCTGAGCACCAAGACCCTTGGCTCTCATGGCTACTCCCTTGCCACACCAGCCGTATCCGGCAACAACGACTTTCTTACCGGCAACGATGAGATTGGTAGTCCTGTTGATACCGTCCCATACGGATTGTCCGGTTCCGTACCTGTTGTCAAAAAGGTGCTTGCAGTCTGCATTGTTGACCATGACCATAGGGAAGGTAAGCTTGTTCTCTCTGGCCATAGCCATAAGACGGATGATACCTGTAGTGGTCTCCTCACATCCTCCGATAACATACTGAAGCTCATCTGTCATCTTGGAATGAAGAGTTGTAACCAGATCTCCACCGTCGTCTATGATGATATTGCAGTGATGTGAAAGGACCTTTTGGATATGATCCTCGTATTCCTGCTCAGTGGTACCATGCCATGCAAATACGGAAAGACCTGCATCCACCAGGGCAGCTGCCACATCATCCTGAGTAGAAAGGGGATTGGAACCTGTGATATACATCTCGGCACCACCTGCCGCCAAAACCTTGCAAAGGTATGCTGTCTTAGCCTCAAGATGGATGGAAAGAGCAATGCGTACTCCTTCAAAAGGTTTTTCCTTTGAAAAATCCTCCTCAAGTGAACGAAGGAGCGGGCAGTTCTTTTTAACCCAATCTATTTTTTTAGCACCGTGGGGTGCAAGTGATATGTCTTTGATCTCGTATTCCATTTGTTGTACTCCTGTTATTATTTTTTACTAAGGTAATCGGTAAGTGCCATGGCAACCAGTGCGGAAAATGAAATGCCTCTCTCCCTGGCGGCCTGTGTTGCATACTCATACATATCCGGTCTCATGGTAAGGGTATACTGCTTTTTCTTGACAGCTACCGGAGGTCTGCCTCTCTTTCTCTTGGCCTGTGGTGCCTTGGACCCAGCGTCTGTCTCCTTGCCCAGAAGCTTGAATTCTCCGGGATCTGTATCCCTTCCCTCATAAGCGTCTGCCGGGAAAAAGTGGGGCTTTTCACCCTGCCATCCTGCTATGCCGTAAGGATTTCTGGCAGCTTCCGGATCTCCCTTGACCTGGGAATCCTCTCTGGATACAACCGGAAAGCTGGCAGGCTTAACATGATTCTCAGCCTCCCTGCGCTTTTCCATCTCCTTCTGAAAGGCCTCCGCCGTAACTCCGTGGAACTCAACTCCCTTTTTGGGAGCTGCCTCTGCTGCCTTTGCCTGAGGCTTTGTCTGTGGCGTTGCCTTTGCTTTTGATCTTTTCTTTTTTCTTGCCATGATACTCTCCTTATGAAGTCTCTATAACTTCCTGAGTCTCTTCCGGTACCTCCGGGGTCTTGGGAATGCGGCTGTAAACTTCAGTCATACCTCTGATACTGGATGCCAGTTCATTTGAAAAGGCTCCCTTCCAGAGTCTCCACTGCCAATTTCCCTCGCCGCTTCCGGGTGTATTGATACGTGCCTCTCTCCCGAGACACAGATAATCCTGGATCGGTATGATGCAAAGATCTGCAACAGATCTGTATGCCTCCCTGATAATGTCCCAAACCAGGCCATTGTAATCAGTATTAAGAGAATTGATATACCGCCTTGTAAATGACCTCTCTCCCTCACTGATCTCCTCAACCCAGGCACGGGTGGGAGTATTGTCGTGAGTTCCGGTATAAACAACGGAATTGGCCGTATGCCTGTGATTGACATAACAGCTGTCCCAGCTGGTAAAGCCGTACTGAAGGACCTTCATTCCGGGGAAGCCGCTTTCCTCAAGCAGGGCAACATTCTCGGGAGTTTGATTACCCAGATCCTCTGCTATGATACGAAGCTCTCCCAGCTGTTCTTTGAGTTCTTTGAAAAGAGCGATACCGGGTCCCTTTTCGGACTTACCATGCTCTGCCGTCTCATCCTCAAAGGGAATGGCGTAATAGTCGCAGAATCCATGGAAATGATCTATCCTGATAACATCAAACAGCTCATAGTTTCTTTGCATCCTGTCAGTCCACCACTTATAGTGAACTGTAGAAAGAGCCTTCCAGTCATAGATAGGATTGCCCCAAAGCTGACCTGTAGCCGAAAATGCATCCGGCGGACACCCTGCCACAACAGTAGGCTTAAGATTGGCATCCATCAGAAATACCTCCGGGTGGGACCACACATCGGAAGAATCTAAAGAAACATAAAAGGGAAGATCACCTATGATCTTGATATTCTTTTTAGCTGCATACTCTCTGAGAGCGCGCCACTGTCTGTCAAATTCGTACTGTTCAAAATAAATGAGATTGATACATTCCTTGACATCCTGCTCTGACTTGATACGTGAAAGTGCAAGAGCATCCCGCTTTTTAAGATCCTCATCCCACTCCTGCCAGGAAGCTCCTCCGTTGTGCTTTTTGATCGCAACGAAATCCGCATAATCCGTAAGCCAGAAGGACTCACGATGCTTAAAGTCAGAAAAACTCTCCGAAAGTTCGGGATCAGTGTCCAGTTTTTCGTAGAAACGGGCCGATGCTATAGCAAGAAGCTTTTCTCTGTTTTCGTATAAAGCCCCGTAATCGACACGGTCGGGATTGGAACCGAAGGAAAAAGAATCCGCCTCCTCGTATGTAAGCAGGCCATCCTCAATAAGAGTCTCTGGTGATATAAAATAAGGATTGCCCGCGAATGCGGAGACAGGTTGATAGGGAGAGTTTCCGAAACCGGTGGGACCCATGGGAAGGATCTGCCAATAACCGGTGCCGGAGCGCTCAAGAAAATCAAGAAAATCGTATGCGTCACGTGAAAAACATCCGATACCGTAACGCGACGGTAATGAAAATATGGGGAGAAGGATACCGCTCTCTCTCATAACAAATGTCCTTTCTTTGTAACATATAAGTTATATTTTTGTTTACCTGCGGATTGCTCTGCTGCTTCGCGCTCCCGCAATCCTCATCCTCAATTCGCAATCCGCTAATTTTTCTTATTCTAAGAAAAATTGCTACTTGCTCATTGAGGGGCGCTCAACTAGTGTAAATCTCCTCTCGAGCAAGCTCGAGTCGATTTCCACTGTTGAGCTGTAAACAAAAACACTCCCGGCTTAGGGAAAAGCCGGGAGTATTTGCAGATAGTTTGAGTAGCTGAAGCGACAGGGTTATGTGCGTTAACACAATAATAAAATCAGATACCCAAATTGTAGTGTTACTCGTATTCTAGCAGTTTTAGCGCTGCATGTCAAGAAATACCGCGATTTTTCTCATCACAGATAGCTCTATTCAGTTCAGGCGCAGAGCGCCGTTACCTGTATATGATATCATCACGGATATATAAAAGCAAGGTTATTATAACCAAAGATTGCCGATTTTATAAAGGTTATCTTATGGCTTCTACTATACTTTTTACGAAGTCTTTGACATAGGGAACAGACTCCCTTCCATGCTCCGCTATAAGCTTGACAATAGCGGATCCCACAATGACTCCGTCAGCCGATGCCGCCATCCTTGCAGCACTCTCCGGAGAAGAGATTCCAAAGCCGATAGCCGTAGGCAGATTGGGGTTTGCTTTTTTGGCAATGGCCGTCATCGCTCCTACGTCTGTGGTTATATTGGTACGGGTACCGGTAACTCCCAGAGATGATACGCAATATAAGAAGCCTGCTGCCTCTGAAGCTATGTCGGTGATACGCTCGTGGGATGTAGGCGCTACCATGGAGATAAGATCAATACCGCCATCCTTGCATACCTGAGCAAACTCTCCTTTTTCCTCGAAGGGAACATCAGGAAGGATAAGCCCGCTGATCCCAACCTCCGAACATCTTTTTACAAACTTCTCTGTCCCATATGAGAATACAACGTTGGCATAAGTCATGAAAACAAGGGGGATATCAGTCTTGTTCCTGATCCTGCTTACCATCTCAAAGATGTCATCCGTAGTAACGCCTCCGGAAAGTGCTCTTTCATTGGCAGCCTGGATCACGGGGCCCTCTGCAGTTGGATCTGAAAAGGGAATACCAAGCTCAATAAGGGAGGCTCCGGCCTCCTCCATAGCATAAACGATGGACTCTGTTGTAAAAAGATCCGGATCCCCTGCTGTTACAAAGGGAATGAATGCCTTGCCCCCGGCAAAAGCGTCTGCGATAGTCTTACTCATGGATGTCCTCCCCTCTGTATCTGGCTATTGCCGCCACGTCCTTATCTCCTCTTCCGGAGATGGTTATAACTGCTATCTGATCCGGACTCATTTTCGGAATTATCTTCATGGCATGAGCCACTGCATGTGCACTTTCTATTGCCGGGATAACACCCTCGATCCTTGAAAGATACTCGAATGCATCTACAGCCTCATCATCCGTAACCGGCACATACTCCGCTCTGCCAATGTCATGAAGATATGCATGCTCGGGTCCGATACCCGGATAATCAAGTCCCGCGGATATGGAATAAACCGGTGCGATCTGACCGTATTCGTCCTGGCAGAAGTAGGATTTCATACCGTGGAAGATACCCTCTCTTCCTGTAGCTATGGTAGCTGCAGTCTCCCTGGTATCTACGCCTCGGCCTGCTGCCTCACATCCGATAAGCCGCACCGACTTGTCATCAATAAAGTGATAAAAGCTTCCGATGGCATTGGATCCTCCACCTACACAGGCAAGTACCGCATCCGGAAGCTTACCTTCTGCTTCCATGATCTGGGACTTTATCTCTCTGGAAATAACCGCCTGAAAATCTCTGACGATGGTAGGAAATGGATGAGGTCCCATAACCGACCCCAAAACATAATGAGTATCATCAATACGACTGGTCCACTCTCTCATTGTCTCGGAAACAGCATCCTTGAGAGTTGCCGTACCGCTTTTTACGGGATGGACCGTGGCACCTAAAAGCCTCATACGATATACATTAAGGGCCTGGCGGATGGTATCCTCCTCACCCATAAAAACCTCGCACTCCATACCCATCATGGCAGCTACAGTAGCTGTCGCCACCCCGTGCTGTCCCGCACCGGTCTCGGCAATAACTCTGGTCTTTCCCATCTTTTTTGCAAGAAGGACCTGCCCCAATACGTTGTTGATCTTATGGGAACCGGTGTGATTAAGATCCTCTCTCTTAAGGTAGACCTTAGCGCCTCCCAGATCCTCTGTCATATGGGAAGCGAAGTAAAGCCTGGAAGGCCTTCCGGCATAGTCATTATAAAGTTCCGTCAGTTCTCTGTTGAACTCAGGATCGTCTTTATACTTGTTGTATGCCTCCTCCAGCTCTATAACAGCATTCATAAGTGTCTCGGGCATATACTGCCCACCGTGGATACCAAATCTTCCTTTGCTCATTTCTTACCTGCCTTCTCTTTTTCGTCGTTTTTTATTCCACTCCCATTGTATCCAGTGCCCACTGTCTGTCAATAAAATATTTTCTGTTCCCCTTATATCCCAGCTTACCTGAGTAGTCTCTTTGCATTCCGCTATAAAGCATTTCGGACAGATTGACCACCCCCGAAGGCCTGCCGTCTGCAATAACCTGAAGGCAGTTACCTCCGTCTCTCGTAAAGAAATAGAGCTCTACTATCTTGCATCCCGGATGCTCCTCCTGATAAGCTGCCAGAACATAGATCTTACAAAGCTCGACTATCCTGTCATCCAGTCCTGCGTCAAGGATAAAGATCTTTTCAAGAAGTTCATTTTTGGAACTTACAACCCTGATCCTGTATCCATCCTTAACATCACTCTCTCCCAATTCCGTAAGGATCTTTTTCTCGCTCTCATCGGTGCAGGCATAGTAGATCTTCCATTTTCTTTCCTTGTGGACATATAAAAAGTCCTGCTCTATCTCTGTTTTTTCCCCGCAGCCAGGACACTCCGCCATAAACAGTGATCTGTCTATAACAGAATCTTTAAACTCAGCGTCCACATCAGTCTCAAGACTCTCCCAGATCGTTACGGGATGCTCCAGCCCGCATTTAGGACACTTTAGGTTAATGGTACTTTGTTTTGACATTAAATCCTCCCTCGTCAATTTTCGGACATTACTGCCCCAGAACTTCCCTTATCTTCTCCCAGTTCATATCCGAGAGCAGGGACTGTATCTTATCCATTTTTGCCTTATCCTCAGCAGGCAGTTTGAACTCCTTAACTGAATCAAGAACCATCTTTACACAGTCATAGTCCATCATCTCCGTAAACTCTGACAA
>JAEELH010000159.1 GCA_016288825.1 Lachnospiraceae bacterium
GGTTTCTTTTGTTGAGCTTTCCATGATAAAAGATAGGTTTCCGACGGAGGATAGGTACCGGGAGTACGTGCTGGGAGATGATTATGAGGGTCGCGGGTATCTGGAGGATTATTTGATCGATTATGACCGGACGGGAAGCGGGGAAGCTTTTCGGCTGGAGGAGATACGAAAAAAGCTGGGGATCGAGAGTTTTTATGGGATAAAGGCGCTTCCCAAAATAGCATTCTGGTGATATGTCAAGAACCAATTGAAAAAAGTTTTGATGTGGATTTTGGAAAAAAGGGTAACCTTAATAGACCTTTGATAGAAAGATTTCATTGTCAAAAGTCAGTTGGATTTGTTATTTAATTCGATGTCCAGCCTTTCGCCGGAGTACAGTTGATTTTTGGCCAGCAATCCAAAAATGAGTCGTACAAGTTTACGTGATGTAAGCGCGAGTGCTCTTTTGTGCTGATGCTTTATGACTTCTGTATACTTTTTGTCATAGAAGTCAGCGTACTCGGGAACGTGTTTGCGAACGCTATTAGCGGCTTCGCCTAAATAATAGCGAAGATAAGGGTTCCCGGCTTTTGACATTCGATTATCCTCAGAAGCAAAATCACCAGAATCACCTTTAGGCCAATATAAGCCAGCATACTTGGCGAGTGCATCTGAAGAATGAAATGCAGAAATGTCTCCTATTTCGGAGAGGATCCCAGATGCCCACACTGGACCAATACCAGGTATGGATTGCAGTATTATTAGGGCATTAGGATTCATACCATTTATACAGTTTTTGATAGCCTGCTCAATGAGCTTGATTTCCTTTTGGTACGTATGTATGCAGTTAAAAGAACTAGCTAGAGAGATATTTATGGGTTCATACATACATTTATCCATGCGGTAGGAATCTCTGGCGGCTTTTCGTAGTAGCTCAGTGGTCTTAGATATATCAGATATCCGATTCTTGCTCTTGTCAGCAAGGAAAAGGAGCAGATCCTCTTCGGACATATCTATGATGTCCTGTGGCGACATGAATTCTGTCAATATAGCTGAAGAGGTTGCCCCATAAACGTTTGAAAAGGGTTTATCTTCTCCTTCAAGAAGTTGAAGTTCGCTGAATTTAAGATAGAGATTGGACACCATATATGCCTTTTCTCTGGTGATGCATTCTGAAAGATGCATGCGATGTCGGGTTAACCGTTTAAGAGCTATGAATTGGCTGCCACGCCAAACACTAAGCTTTTTAGTGCGTCCTACTCTTCCAAAGTCCGCAATGAGATATGCATCCGTGGGATCGGTTTTTTCCATCCCGATGTAGGATTTGCGGTAATTAGCAGTTGCCTTTGGATTAACGCAGAATACGTAAGGATTGTAGGGCATTAAGATTTCGCTTGTTGAGAGGAAGTTTGAAATGTGAATGCTGTAAACGGACGTTGACTCTAAAACGATAAGAACAGTGTCCAGGTTTTTATGCGTACGCATGCATTCAGCAATTTCCGTTACAAGCTTAATTGCACCAGGCTGATTGTTGTTAAAAGAAGATGCAATGTATTTATTCTCATCAAAATCCATGGCATAAACAGCATTGGATTTTGAACTTACATCAATACCCACAAATAAGGTGGACATATAGTTGATCTTTGACATGATATCACCCCCGATCCGATCATTATTTGTGGAGCCTAAAGCTAAAGGTTTATTCCTGTGCTGCGTACGGTGACCGAAACCTCGCGCTAAATGAGCATGCACCCAGCCAGCCTTTCTTGCTGGAGCTAACGACTGGGGATGAAAATTCTGTGTAAGCGGAATGTGCCGTATTTGCCAGGCTGAATGCTATCAAAGCAGTCGCGGACTATGCCGGCTGAAAGGAGGCAAAGCAGTGCCTTCGGACATCAGGCTCTGCCTGATATCATACCACGGGAGTAACCTATAAGGATATGTAACTATTGACAGTATAGATGGGAATAGGGATGAGGGGAGTTCCTCCTGAAATACCTTACCTCTATACAAAAAGAAAAGTTTGTAAGAGAAATATCTTTCTTACAAACTTATTATACGAGGGAGGTAGAAAGATGTCAGATTCCATCAATCAGGAACAGGTAAGAGCAAAAGAGATCCTGGAGCACAAGACCCGCGTAGCGGTAAACATGGATAAAGTCAAAAATGACAGCATCACCGATTACTACAGCATGGAAAATACTCAGGCTGATATCCTTTTTATTGAACAGGTCCTCGCGCAGGAAGAGCTCAAGCAGCTGACAGATGACCAGTACCGGAGCTTAAGGACAGTCCAGGGCAGGAATATTTCACACAGATTGCTCAATCAGCAAAAATTCCTTGGCGACAGCAAAGCGATGACAAAAGTAAAGGAAAGTATCCGATATCTGGAGTCGCTTCTGGATCAAAAGGATATGGACAAGGCATCTCTGGACGAAGTGGAGTCGGCGTTCATTAAAGCCATGAAAAGCTGTGATGACTATACATCTTCCAAAAACCCCTGGTTTTCCACCGGTCAAAAGAGAAAAGAGATGGTTATAAGCCAAAGCGCCCAGCTTTTAGAGGAGTATAACCTTTTCCGGATCGGCCGTGAAGCACAAAAAAGTAAGCTGGGCCAGCATCAGACTGTCTCAGCCATGGATCTGATTACCCTCGGCAGGGAGCGAAGAGCCACTATCAATTCCACCATGGATGAGTACCACAGACATTTTGACACAGCCTTGTCAAAGGGTGAGGCTGTGTATGATGATCTGTATAAAGGCAACGAAAACCTGATCAAAACCCAAAAACCCGTTCTCTCCCCTGCCCTTTCAGCTCAGCTTGACCTGGCTTTATACAGAGACCAGGACATATACAATGCCGTAGAGAATGCTCAAAATGACTTCAAAAACGAGAATGCCCCTTATATAAAGAGAGGCAAGTTCTATATGAACGATTACTACAAAGAGGATCTCAAAGAGGTATATACGGCTATCTCCCAAACAACGAGCAAGGACAAATCAGCTGATGACTTGTATAAAAAGATGCTAAACGCAGCCTTTAACAAGCTGCAGGACTGCATTCAGGCTGCGGATGCAATTACCTTCATAAAAAACAAGATCATATCTCAAAAGGAGCATATTCATACCGATGACGATGATATAGTTGCTCTGAACAAACTGGTAAATTACTATGCCGGTGTGCTCGTTGCAAATGAAATGAGGGGATCCAAGTATAAATTACTCATCCAGAAAATATCTCGTAATGAGGCGCTTTCATCATCTGATATTGCACTTTTCGGCGGAGAGATTTCCGAAAAGGAACTGTCCAGATACGATTTTTTAAGTGACTCCAAAGAGACAACGGCTAAAAAAAGCAAGGGTACAGAGGATAACCAAAAACAAACAGGATCCGACAAACTCTTTGATTCTCTTTTGACTCCGGATAACATAGAAAAAGGCAATAATCTTCAACAGGAAAAGACTGACCGGCTGGAGCGGGAAGCCGCTGAGGAGCAGAAAAGGAAGGATGCGGAACTATTCGAGCAGAAAAAGGCGCAGCGTGAGTGGGAAACAAGGGTCGAAAATCGTCGATATGCGATCGCTTATGACAGACGCGTGCCGGATATGAAAAAATATGAGCTTCAAAAGAGATTTTATGAAGAAAAGCTCCAAAAGCAGAAGCAATACATAGAGTGGTATGAAAAGCACCACAATGAGCCGAAAATTATACGCCAGGTTATAGCCCGCGACGAAAAAGTAAGAGAGAAGTTTTCTAAACTAACAACTAATACACATGGACTATCCGGCGAAAAAGCGTTTTATAACAATATCGATAAGTATCTGGATTCAAAAGCGTGTACCGCATTCAAAAAGGAACTGAATGAAATACTTAGTGAAGGCAAATATTCTGCATACAATCTTGAAAGAGTACTTGACGGTGGTGGTAAAGCTTCTTTAGCTGAAAAGGTGGAGGATCTGTTGATCAAACACCGTCCAAAAATCATGGCACCTTTAGTTAAGAGATTACGAGACAAGGCGGAAGAAGACATCGAATACGAACAGAAAAAGAAAATTGCCAGACCACTCGATATGTTTATGAGCGTTGATTTCAGAGCTTTTCGAATGAATAAACTGAAATCTGCTGCAATTTCCTTTGGTCATCAATTAAAAGGGTATAAAGCCGGTACAGCAGTCCCTTCGACGATGCAGCTAAATGCAGCTGATCTCTACAGGAAACTGTTTGACTTTGCTTCCCATAACGAAGCCATGGAAAAGGATGAAAAGGAGAAATATTTCAAGATACTAAAAGAAAATGAGCCAAAATTTTCTTTTGTCGACAAATGGCCTGATATGGATGGCAATATTGCTTTTCTCCAGAATATATACAATGAAATGCAGCCCTTCATCCAACGCGAAGATGAGATCGTAGACGCAAAAATGTGCTACCGTTTGATGGAAGATGATGAAAAACTGTACGATGAACGCATGCAGGACTATCTTTTCAGGAAGGAATGTCATGCTGACGGAGTCGGACTTCGTGCCATAAAGCCTACTCTCAAATACCCCGGTGTAGACAAGATCCAGGCACCTAGTGAGCCAAACATCTATAATTATATGCCATCTGTAGAAGAGGTGGAAAAGATCCTCAGAGAAGAAGACGCCAAAAAGTCAAAATAGAGTATGTGGATGGATCAGAGACCCACACTCTAAATTATAAGTGATACATCATCCCTTATACACAAAGGACATCATAGTCAGATCATCAAACTGATCTGCATCCCCTACAAATGCATCTATACTCTCCCGGATGTGCTTCAAAAGCCCTTCGGGAGAGTCTTTTTTATGGGCATTCAACGCCTCGATCATGCGATCAGTGCCATACATGCTGCGGGACTTGTCTGAAGCCTCCGGTACGCCATCCGTATAGATAAATACAGCATCTCCGGGGGAGAGATCATACTCCAGATCATGGTAGGTCGTCTTTTTCCTTCCGCCCACTACCAGATCATGCTTGGTTTTGATGAGTTCGTAGTCTCCTCCTACTCTCTTGATGGCAGGGCACTCATGTCCGGCATTGACCTCCATCACATGTCCCGTTGACAGCTCCACTATCGCCATCCATATGGTAACAAACATCTTTGCCTTGTTCTCTTCAAACAGTCGCAGATTTACATCCTTGATGATCTCGGAGGGAACGCCTCCCATCTGGGAGCGGCTCTTAATCAGGGTCCTGGCCATCAGCATAAAAAGTGCCGCAGGGATACCCTTGCCTGCCACATCTCCCACCACGAGAACCAGATGATCCTTGTCTGTGAAAAATACATCATAAAAATCTCCCCCCACTTCCTTGGCGGGATCCATGGATGCATAGACGTCAAACTCCTCTCTCTCGGGGAAAAGAGGAAATGTGCTGGGAAGAACGCCTTCCTGGATAGACGCAGCCGTAGCCAGCTCCTTTTCAAAGGCCACCTTTTTTCGTCCCTGCTCGATGTTGAGGATAACATACATGATGAGGAAGTCCATCATGCCCATAACGAAATTGGCGCTGAGGCCATATGCAAAGGTCGAGAAGACAACCACCGGCAGCGGAGTCAACACATAAATTATGATAACTATGATCTGCCGCTTAGAGAACTTCTTGCGCTGCAGGAAGACCAGAAACAGGACCGACAAGCCCACTGCTATGACATAGAGCATAAACATCAGATGATGAGAGCCACGGTTGTACCGCCCCATCTCATCTATGGAAAAGAATATCCCGCTGTAGACATTGTACAGACACAAAAATATCTCCCACAGGGCGAAGGCCTTTACTATGACGTCAAACATCTTGATGGCGGGACTATGATGGCGCATGGAACGCACTACATAGTTCCAAAAGAAATAGCAGCTTATGGGAGTTGCCAGGAAAAATATAGTATTGTCTATAATACTGAGGATCCTCATGGAGGGATCCCCGTACATCAGCCACGCACCTGCATCCGTAAATACACCTACAAACGCAGCATGGACCAATATGCGAAAGATCCGGTCATCTCCCACACCGCGCTGCAGATCGATATAACTGCAGACCAGTATTACCAGGCCGATCATCATAGATGCCTCATCCATACCGATATTAAGCATCATCATGTGGTCGATATTCTCCGGTCCCTTGATATTGACGCATACAACTATCATCAACATCGCTATGAGCTCCAGCAAAAGGATCAATATATATGATAGCTGTTTTAAATTGAATTCTTTTATTTTACGCATATCCGTAATTACTCCGTCAATGCTTCGTTAAGAGGTGGCGCTTCTTTTTTGCCCAGGTATACAAAGCTGAGCATGGTCAGATCATCAAACTGATCTGCGTCACCCACAAAGGCGTCCACGCGTCTGCGTGCATGCCTGACCAGATCCTCCGGAGTCTCACCTTTGTGGGCATTCAGCGCTGCCAGCATCCTGTCTGTCCCAAACATGACTCCGTCGGCATTGGTGGCTTCAGGCACACCATCTGTATAGATAAATATCTCGTCTCCGGGCGCCAGATCATACTCATTGTCATGATAGGGGGTCTTTTTTCTGCCGCCCACCACCAGATCGTGCTTGGTGCGTATGAGTTCAAAATCTCCGCCGCCCCGTTTAAAAGCAGGGCACTCATGTCCGGCATTGACTTCCATCACATGTCCCGTATTCAGATCTATGATGACCAGCCAGATGGTAACAAACATCTTGGCTTTGTTGTCCTCAAACAGCTGCAGATTCACATCCCGAATGATCTCTGCAGGAGTGCCTCCCATCTGTGCCCGGTTTTTGATGAGGGTCCTGGACATCAGCATGAAAAGCGCGGCAGGGATACCCTTGCCTGCCACATCACCCACTACCATGGCCAGATGGTTCTCATCAGTCAGAAAGACATCATAGAAATCTCCGCCGATCTCCTTTGCCGGATCCATGGATGCGTACAGGTCAAACTCATCCCTGTCGGGAAACAGTGGGAAAGTGCTGGGCAAAACGCCTTCCTGTATGGATGCTGCTGTGGAAAGCTCCTTTTCCAAAGCCAGCTTTTCCTTGCCCTGTTCCACGTTGAGCACTGCATACATGATCAGGATATCCATCATGACTATGACGTTGTTGACACTGATACCGTATACCAGCATGGACATCAGTATGGTGGGCAGCGGCGTCAGAACGTATAGGAGTATTACCACTACCTGCCGCCGGGTAAACCACTTCCTCCGCGCAACTACAATAACGATAACAGAAACGGCCGCCACAAAGGTAAAGGCCATAAAAGCCAGATAAAGCGGTCCTCTGATGTATTCTCCGCTTTCATCAATGACAAAGAAAACACCCGTAAATCCGTTTAGCAGGCAAAGTACTACCTCAAAGATAGTACCCGCCTTGATAAGCAGATCCACCATGGCCGTCAGGGAATCCTGACGACCGATGAGCTGCTTGATGTACAACCAAAAGAAAAATACCATGGTAGGCGTGGCCATATAAAAGATCAGGTTGTCCAGATAATTTAACACCCTAAGCTCAGGTATTCCGTCTACCAGCCAGCCGCCTATATCGACGAAAATGCCGATAAAGGCCAGCTGCAGCATATAACGGAAATACCTGTAATCTGAAATACCTCGCCGGGCATCTAAGAAACTGCAGCACAGGATCACCAGCCCCAGCATCATGCCCACTATATCCATACCGACATTCAGTACCCAGATCTGGTTGATATCGTATAGCCCTCGCGCATGGATCAGCGCTATGGCAAAGATGAGAAGAAACACATCTATAGCGATATTAATGATCTTGGGCACATCCTGTATGGATAATCCCTTTTTCTTTTGCATAAAAAATCCTTATTTTTTCTGTTCCTTTTTAAGCTCTGCTTCCACTTCCTTTTTCGCCTCGGGAGAAAGAAGGCTTAAGAAGTCCTTACCCAATCTGTAAGCCAGCTTAAGCTTATGAGACATGACCTCGGTTCCGATTATGTCATTAAAGTCTTTGATAACGGTCTTTTTCCTATACTTTGCCGTTTCTTTAAGTCTTAAAAGCTCGGAACGGGTCACTTCTTCATAGGCTTTTTCTAGTTTGGCAACAGCAGTATCATACTCAATTATGTCTTTTGAGGAGAGACTATCATCTGCCTTCTTTTTAACATGAGAGCTCTCCACGGCCAAAAACTCATCATAGGCTTTTTTGAATGCCACGCCCTCCTTGCTGTTTACCTGGGCATATGACTTGATAGTGGCCTTAACATTTCTGTAATCATCAAAACCTATGCATTCTCTCCTGAGATCGCTAAACATCTTCCGTACCGGTCCGGTTTCTCGCTTGAGCGGATTTCTGACTTCCGTCAAACTCTTTACGGCCTGAACCCTGGACTTTTCCACAGTGGACGCCCGGATAAATGTCTTTTGCCGGTTGGTGTCGTAGATACTATAGTCATTTGCTGCCGCAAGCATCATATCCAGTCTCTCATCAAAAAGACTCAGCAACCACTCTGCAGTTGCTACATTGCCCTGTATAAAGCTGGCCTCAAAGTGATCATAGATGTTCGTAACGCCAAGTATTACCAGATAATCCGCAGCTTCATTTTCCATCAGGACAGCGGTCTTGTCCATCAGCTTGTCTCTTTCAACATCAAATGTAGCTCCATCTACTTTGTCATCGTATTTCAAAGCGAGGACATGCTTGAGCTCCTGTATCCATGCAGCTTTATTCTTTTTCATGGAGTCAAAAAATGCTTTATGCTCCTGATAATACTTTGCAACATTTTGTACCAGTTTTACGGTATCCGTAGCTTCCTTGTCGCCTGCCGCGATATGCGCCGCCATGACCGACTCATCCGTGTAACCATATGTTTCCATGGTCAGCTCTACGACTTTTTCATCGGCAATCGATTTATCCTTTTCGGCAACCGGTTTGTCCTTTGTTGCAGATTCTTCTTTTATCCGCTTCTGAGTATTAGCGTAGGAATCGTCAGTGTATTGGATCAGGGGATCCTCTTTACGCATACCTTTTATGGGATCCAGCTCACCCATCTGCAATTCAAGCTGCTTCATACTGATAATGATGTCGTTAAGCTCATCAAGAGCATTCTCCAGTCTCTGCTCGCAGAGGGAGAAGTTGTTCATGGCACGGGGGATGGCGATCCCACATTCCTGGGCAGCCAAAAGCGATACAAATATCTTCTTGCCGGTAAGTTCCTCGCCTCCGGACTTCATTATTTCACTAACACGCTCTTTGACGGCTTTCTTTTGCGCTTCGGTGACTTTGATCCCCTCTTTTTGAAGAAGACCTATCATAGGATCCACAAAAAAGTCCGTATTACTGATAGCTGCTCCGGCTGCCATCTTGGTGATAGGGGTGATCTCGTCATCCTCAAACTGGGTCGCGTTACCGTAATCCAGTATCGTAGCACAATCATCAGAGATCATGATATTGCCGGAGTGGAGGTCACCGTGATGGAAAAAGTTGCCGAACAGAGCCTTTTCTATCCACTTTTGAGTCAAAAGATATACGTGATTCTTTCTCTTTTCTGCCTGCACTATCGAAAGCTGCAGTTTCTCTCTAAACTCGGCAAATTTACCCAGGTTATCGGGAGTATAGCCGTTGACGTTTTTCTTTTTCTTGGCATCGAAGTAAGTAAACGTCTTCTTTACTTCCCGGAATTCCTGATTAAGCTTACTGATATAGCGGTCCAGAGTCTCTCCCTCTGCCTTATCCATAACCAGGTATTCCTTGCCATAAGGTACGTCTGTATTGATATTTACCGATTTAACTTTGGCCTTTTCTTTTTTGTCAACGGAATTATATGCCGCTCCCTTGATGGCATTTTGAACCTCTATGGAAAAGTCCAGCTCTTCTCTGACCTTGCTGATGTGGTTCTCTATGCTTTTTTTCATTACACCGCTCGGGTCGGCATCCTGAGCCAGCTTTACGAGGAATTTGGCTTCATTATCGATATGGAGCTTGGCATCGGGGCGCAGTATTTTGACAACTACCTGTTTTTTGGCGCCCTTTTTGGTCTCCAACTCACAAAGGAAGGTCTCTGCAATAGATGCTGCTCCCAGAGAGCGAATCTTTCTAACACGCTTGACATCGCCCTTTGCCATTTTGGCAAGGACAGAATCCACGTACTTGTCCGAAATCGGACGAAGGCTCGACTTAACTACGGAAAGAGTGTCCGACAGCTCCGTGGATATCATCTTTTCCGGAATGCCCTGAAGTATCTTTTGCATGACGGGACCCGCGCCCTTCATAAGGGACGCGTAGTAGGAGCCTGCCCGCTTTCTCTCAAAGTCCCTGCCGCTTGTAGCGACCTTAAGATCCTTGATCAGGTAGGACATCATAAAGCGCTTCTCTTCGACAGTCGCATACTTGTAGTAATCCTTGATGGCCTTCTGAAGGAACTTACCATTGGCAGAGTTCTTGCTGTACGCCTCATCCTTCAGACGATCCAGCTTCATTTCTCCGCTCTCCTTCTTTTCAACCTTTTCACCAAACAGGGTACCAAGATCCTCATCCTCTGAACCCTCCAGCGCACTCTCCGTAATCTGGTCCAGATATTTTTCTATCCTGACAGCGCCTGCATTAAGAGCCGCTTCGATCTCGCTGTCCTGCTTCTCCAGAAACTTAGCCATCTCCGGGCTCTTCAGGCACTCTGTCACATCGGCCGGCGCCCAGCTGCCCTGATGATACTTTTTCATCTCCTCAACTACATCACCGAGTACCTCTCCGATGGAGCGCAAAAGCTCTCCCTCCGACTTGGTCAAATAGTTGGTGATACCTCTTAACTGATCAGTCGCATCAGAGTTTAACAGCTTGATAAGTATGCCTGTATTGTTCAAAAGAACACCGCGGGTACGCTGCTTGCTGTCTACGGCAAGACCCCGGTTATCAGTAACATTGGTAGTAAAGGTAAGCTCTCCCAAAAGCTCTATGGTCTGCTTTTCATCCGCAGTCCATTCCTTCTTTTTCTCTCCCTCCTGCTTTTTTTCTCTCACGCCTGTGGGATCCCAATCCTCGTTAACGGATTCAACCCTCTTTTTGAATATCTGAGAATTAATATAGTCTTGTTCGCGCTGTTCGGAGGTCTTTTCTTCCTCGGCCTTTTTCCTTGCCTCTTCTTCTTTGAGCTGCTCTTCATGCCTTAGGTACTCGGATTTAGCAAAAGTAAGAAGCTCCTGTTTGGCATAATCAAGATCAAAGGCAGATATCTTTCCAAAATCAATGGACTTGACAAATAAAAGGAGGTTGTCATAGCCTGCCTGCAGCAGTCCGTTTAGTACCGTCTCATCATCTATCTCGAAAAATTCTCTGACAATGTTGCAAAGGTCATCCACGGGTCCGGTAATATCATCAAAGAATTCCTTGTAAAGCTTTCTGTCATAGCCTGACAGTTCCTTTTCAAGTGCATCTACCTTTTTGTGGAACCTATTTACCTTCTTTTCCCTCTCATGCTGCTCCCTGCGCTCTTTCAGATCAGCCTTTTCGTCAGCGAGAGTCCTCACTTTATCGGTTTTAAGAGCTCCTTTCATCATCCTGCGAAACTCTCTGTCGTCACGCACTCTTAAGGCTTTTACCTTTCGCCCCTTAATAACTCTTTCTTTCTCGGACTTGGATGACTCAGCCAGCATCCTTTTAAGCTGTTTCTCATCTCGTGCTTTTAAAGCTCTTGCTTTTCTCTCCTGAAAACTTGCTTTAGCTTCGCTTAATATTTTTTCTTTTTCGGATTTGGATGCATTTGCAAGCATCTCCCGATACTCTTTACTGTCACGCTCCCGGTATTCTTTTTCAAGTCTTTCCTGCTCCTGGCGCTCCTTCTCAAGCTGCTCTAACCGCTCCCCTTCAAGCTTTTTAAGGCGCTCTAACTCCTCGGGATCCTCCTCAAACATTCGAAGGCGTTCCTTCTCCTCGTTTTCACGCTCCAGCTGCTTCTGGCGCTCCTTCTCAAGCTGATCCTGACGCTCCCTCTCCAGCTTTTCCTCTTCAAGCTCTTTTAGGCGCTCTAACTCCTCGGGATCCTCCTCAAACATTCGAAGGCGTTCCTTCTCCTCGTTTTCACGCTCAAGCTGCGCCTGGCGCTCCTTCTCAAGCTGCTCCCGGCGCTTTTGTTCTTCCTGGCGCTGACGCTCCTCCCGCTCTGCCTGAAGCTTTGAAGGCGCAACATAGATCTCCCTTTCAGCCTGTAAAAGCTGCTCTGCCGACTTTGTGATATTATAATTTCTGACTACAACAGATGTATTGGCATCCTCATTGAGTCTGAAGTTATACATACAGGAATAAAAACGGATGACATTGTCATTCTTTTGCTCTGCGCCCATTACCCCCAAGTATTTTGCCATAAGGGTATCATTATCATATCCCATGATGTCATCAAGACTTACATCCCACAATGACGGTTCATCATAATATGCGATGATAGCGTCATACAAATTAGAAAGAACACTGAGCATATTACGCTTTGCCTCTACCTCTGAAAACTCTTCGGCAGTGTACTTCATCCTGAGACCCTGGTTGTTTGTAAGCAGCTTTTTATATTCTTTCATGAACGCATCCGCATCCCAGCCTGCCCTGATGATCAGATGGTTTTGTTTAAACTTTTCCGACGAGAAAAAGGTACTGTAATCCATCCCATCCAGATTCTTGACATCAAAAGCAAGGAGGAAATCAAAGAACTCCTCCAAAGCATCGACCTTTTTTTGTTTGTCCTCCAACGTCGGCTCCTGCGCACCCTCCACATCGGTCTTGATAGCAAGATTCTTATAAATATCCTTACACTGATTCTTGTCCTGAAGTACTCCCTTTTTGGATGCCATAAAAAGAGCGACTGTGGCTGTAGTACGATCAACCTCGAATTTGACTGCGCTCGTACCTATAGCCTGCTTTATATCGTGACGAAAAGCATCCTTTTCGTATTCAAATCCGCCGATACCGTTGAGCCTGCGCTGCATCTCGGCTCTGACTGCATGATGTACTCCAACAGGTTCTGCACCGCGGCGCTCTTCCAACAAGTCGCTGTTTAAGATATCAAGCACGGTGTCTGCAGCATCATATACGCCTTCCTGATCATTGGCCTGATCCATTTCCAGGGCAAAACTCAGCCTGGTCATATCCTCGGTAAGCCTCTGCATGGTCTCCTCAACAGCATTATATCTGGCTTTGTGCCAGGGCCAAAAAGGCTTGCCTCGTTTCAGATACTCAACGCAGTTATTGATTCCTGTCTGTACCTTGGATCTGGTTTCCTCCAAAAGCTGATGCCGCTCAAAAGCCGAGCCGGCCTTTTTTCTCAGGAGAATGTCTATTTCCCTGACACTGTCCTTTACAGCTTTCATAAAGTGGCTGTCTCCACCCGTCTTTTCTGTATTGACCAGCTCAAAGTTTTTGTTCTGCCTGATCCTGAACTTCAGATCCGTCTTTTCAGATTCCCTAAGCTCGAGCACATTGGCATTGAGAAGGAGATTCTCTATACGCCTCGTCTCATCCTGCGAACTTTCTACTGTGTGATATTCCCTGAGATCATTTGTCAGGACGTTCTGCTCGTTCTCGGAAAGACGCACATCACGACGAAGCTTGTGGCTCTTTATCTCCTCATAATCTCTCCGGAGCATTTCTCCTTGTTGATTGTTCTGTAAACTATCGGACATATTTTCCTCCCTATTTGAATCTTGCTAAGGAAACGCTGATTAAAGCGTTTCCTTGCGCGAAAATCGCAATGCGAAGCATCTTCCTCTGCGATTTTCTGCGCATCCCTGCGGAGCATTTAGGGGAACACTGATTAAATCAGTGTTTCCCTAATACTCCAATGGCTTGACAAAGCGCTCTACCATGCGCTGCTTATCTCCACTGATATACTGCTCCAAATGATCAAGTTCCTCTTCACTGCGTATGGGTATCTGAAGAATACGCTTGTTACCATATTTATACTTCATGGCATCCATGCTTTCAGCCAACAGCTCCCTCATGGTAGCTATGCTGGCCCCCTCTGTACCTTCAAAAGAAACTATGGATAAAATGTCGTCCGGCTCTTTTCTGACCAGGATCCATCCATCAGTTTCTCCCCTGTTGATATGTACAAAGGATACCTCCGGCTCAAAATAATCCTCCGGCTGAGAAACGATAAATCCAAGATCCTCTATATATCTGTCTCTGTATAGCTTTTTGGCTGCCCTTTTTATCTCACTTATACCGGATTCTATCAGCGGTACCAGATCCCCTTTATCATCTGTTCCGTCAGGCTCCGACAACCTGCCATGGGCTTCTCTGACAGATAGTTCAAAAAAAGGAACTCTCATATAAGCAGATCTGTATCCAAGCTTTTTCAGCAGCTCCTTGATATCCGAATGTCCCTCTACCGGAAGATCTATGCTTACACTCTCCGGGTTTCTGCTTTGGATATCTTTTTCCAGCTCAGCAAGCAGCTCTGCGGCTATACCTTGCCTCCGCAGATCCTCTCTGACAAAGAGCCACTCTATGGTAACGTATAGCACACCCTGGGCATCCTCTCTGATACAAAAGATAAGGGCTGCCGCGCCTTTCAGCTGAGGCCTCTGACCCTCTGCCGCTCCTATTCCAAAAAAACCGAAGGATCCGGCTTTTTCAAGGAGCTCCATCGGTACTATATGTGAGAAAAAAACTCTGTTTGCTCCTGTTATTCCTGTATACTCCATTATTTGTCCAGCTTCTCAACCACAATATGGGAAAACCTTTTCGCAAAATCCGTCATCTCCATCCAGAATTCTCCATTTGTTTTTTTGTTATTATCGGTTGCAACAACCTGTCCTTTATCGTCTACAGTATATTTGCAAGCATAGCCTGCCCAAGGGTTTCTGAGTTTTAGCATCAGAATTTTTTTGCCTTTATAGTCATACTCTCCTGCATCCATAATGGCGTAGGCGTGATTACCTGAAATACCATCAATTTTTTTCTCCCCTGCCGGTCCCAGGCCATCGGTTTTTCCTTTGATATCACGTGTCCCCGCTGTTGCGCGCTTACCGGCATCCAAACAGGCTTTGATCTCGCTGTACAGATTTTTCACGTTTCTTGAATAAACTCCGGTGAAAATACTTGAAGTTTCTGAATTTGAAAGTTCCGTGATACTATTATGTACTACTTCGCATGACTTTATAGCATGGAGCCTTACCAACTCGAACGCTTCTCTTTTATCCTGCTCTTCATCACCGGTACGATATGGTGTATATATCATGTGGGAAAAAAGGCTGGCTTTATCCTTGAACTCTTCAAAATCCTGTTGCTTCAGGGCCTCTATTATCTTGCCAAGATTTTCCTTTATCTGTCCTGCATTCCCACCTTTACCGATACCCAATTTCTTTCGGATCAGCTCCTGGAGATTATCACTGTCATCCTGCAAAGCTCTGATCTGTTTCTTTTTATCATTCTCATAGACGCCCATGCTTTCTCCGGGCACTTTCTCGTTCGAAGCAAATAAAATATATGGGATGATCCCCTTGTCTCCAAGCTCCCGAGCGATCCGATCTCTCTCCTCTACGAGCTGCTGGTATTCCTCCGACCCCTCCTTTGCCTTTGGCAAAAGCTCTTGCCGTATCCGGTCACGTCTCTCCATCAGCGCCATCGCATCCGGAACGGTCTTCAGCCACCTGTCGTTTATCTCTCGCAGCTTTTCGTTTACTTCTTTAAACGATGTAAAATAGCTTTCCTCCATTTCATCATAGAATACGTTGATGTTTTGCTTCATCGTCTTAGCAAACAGTTCTTTTTTTCTTTCAAACAACTTGTTGCAAAGCTCAGCATTTTTAGGATCCGCGCCCTTTTTCAGATTACCGTCCATGGTATAAGTTTTACTATAAAGGACGTTAAAGTTTCCATACTTTAAAAGCTCCTTTTCTTCTTCCAAAAGCACCGCCGTCTCACCGGAATTTGAACAAATATAGGCAACAGCATCTCTCGTTTTTTCCAGAATATCCGGCCTATCCAAAAGCGCCGGCGAATCTACACCAACAAACTCAAAATCATTTTTTCCGTAAATATCAGCATACACATATATGGGATTTCCACCGTTCCCCACATGTCCCAGCTCCAGGGGTTTATCCTTTTGTGCCGGATCAGAATCCGAGCCCACTTCTCTTTCTTTTTGTAAATATGCTGTATACGCCAACTCCATCATCTGAACCCATAAAGTGTCCTCTGAGCCGTATGACACCCAAACCTTGGGAGTTTTGACATATACGGGAACTCTTTTCTTTTTTTCTTTATCATATCTGAAAAACCGAACTGTAACCGAATCTCCGTTATCCTTCATCATACTGCGGATGTAGTCCGGGTCATTCTTAACGATAGTGGTGAGCGTCGTCAAAAAATAGCAGTCTCCCAAACCTCCCTGTGCAATATCCTGTGTACAAGGCTGATGTGCAAATAATGTCAGCCTCTTCCTGTCACTGACACGGAATTTATCTGTTACTTTCTTACCTTCTTTATCCGTGTATATGATATTGTCCTTTTTATTTGTTACATCTATAACCGCTGCATCTGCCTCCTCTTTCAGAGTACCGGATACCATTTCATTAAATAAGGTTCTATATCTGCCAACGATCTCCTTTTCTTCTTGTGAAAGCTTGCCCTCATCCAGAGTCTTTATGGTATCCATTATGGACTTGAGGTAACCTCTCTCCAGAGCCAGCTTGGTCCGTCTTGCATCCCCTTTCTTTCTGTATTTTTTCTTGACAGAATCCGGAATTTCCTCTGATTTCGCAGATGCCATACGAAACGCTGTCGAGACATGCATCGCGGTAGTATGAATATCTGCATAGCCGACAATATCATCCAAAAGTTCGCGTACTTTCTTGTTCCATGAGGATTTCCTGCATCTCTTATCCTCAAGAGCCAGATCCTTTAGATATTCCTTGTGATGCAAACGCGCTCTGTCCGAAGCTTCATAGGTCATTTCCTTGCCGCCAAATACCAGCTCCTTTTTACCGTTTTTCAACTCCAGGAACTGGATTTCCCGGGTACTTTCGACGCTCCTTTTCTTTTTGGTCTCATAATTAATACTGATGGTCTCCAGTTTCAAGGCGTGAACGGTACTTTCTACCTGAAGCCGAAGCTCCTTCACTTCTTTTTTTCTGGCTATACCGCGACTGGTGAACGGATGTCTGAAAAAGCAATACCACTTGCACGAGCTGATTATAGCCTCTGCTTCCTTAATAAGTTCCTCTGCAGCAATGGCTCTTTCCATGCTCCCTTCCGCGCTGGCATCATATTCGTTCTTTTTTTGGAAGTAGGACGCCACAGCCCGGCGGATACTTTTCATCCTGGTACTGTCATCCTCACTGACAACACCGCCCCGGACCGAAAAATCCAACGAAACCCGGGGAAGACGCTGCTCAGGCGCCGGGGCAAACTGATCCGCCCCCAGCACCTGTGTCACCGCATCAGCATTTGTCGTGCCAAGCATTGTCGCCGTCATCTGATCCTGTAAATCAGTCGTAGTCTGACCCTGGATCAGATCCTGCTGCTGGGTCTGAGTGGTTATCTCAACAAGCGGCTTATCTTTGCACAGCAGTTCACCTTCTTTTGGCATAGCGTCCCCCACTTTTATTTACTGTTCGGTAACCGCATCGAAAAACAGTCCGGTCTCTTCCAAAAACTCCTCAATAAAATCACCAACGACCGGCGGCTTCGGCATACCGGAATCTACCGGCATGGCAGCGGTGAATAACAGTCTGCCATGTTCTCTGTCAAACCGGCCCGCAGTGATCTTGAACTGCTTTTGCCACAGATGCAGCTCGCCCTCCACGTACTCCGCATCCTCTTCATCGATCTCTGTCTCCATGCGAAGCATTATAGTGTAGCGCTCTTCATCTGTCTCATCGCCCACTATCCTTATCTCGACTCCCGGATGATCATCCTTCCATCCGATATATATTCCCGGCTCATCCCCGGCAGTCGCTATAAGGCTTCCCTCATAACCTGTCTTTTCAAGATGTGACAAAAGTAAAAGCAGTCTGGGCATGGTATGACCCACATCATGAACATTTTCTCTGAGCCATGCAGCCGTCTGCTCCCCTGCAAAGGGATAATCGCCCTTAACAGCTATATGCACGCTGTCTTCTGCTTCACCCTGATCATCACGATCCTCATCTGCAATACCTATGTCAAAGCCCAGATGCTCCAAAAAGCCCTCCAGGTCCTGATGCAGCGGAAACAGGTACCGACAATGGATCTCCGGCGAACCGTCCATGGAACTGCAGGCTTTATCAAATAACATCCTGCCCACGCCCTGCCTGCGGATCTCCTCATCCACATAGAGCCAAAGCAATATCAGGCTGTTTCTCTCTCTGTCCGTCTCGCCCAGTACAAGCCCGCTGGCCATATCGTCCTCTACGACGCCCCATCCGAAAACATTTTCCGAAAGTATCTTTACCGCAACCGCCTTTGGAATATATTCTTCGAAGGAGCCCATATTCTTTTTTGTGAGTTTGATAAGTGTATACTTTTCACTTTTCATGCTCCTTCACCTTCACTTTCCGTATAAACTGCATGAAATACCTTCCAAAAATGTGTAAGCTCCATAAGGAAGATACCGTTATCGTTGCGTATGGTAGTCGTCGGCATGACCTTGCCTGTTTTTTTATTGTAGACATACTCTGTGGTATATCCCGCCCAGGGATTCCTGACACGGACCATTTTTATAAGTTTTCCTTCAAAGTAAAGCTCCTGCACACCTAAAACCGAGTATGCATGTGTACCAATCGTACCCGCGTCTTTTGACTCTCCCCTGCTCGTCCTTACACCCGCGCCGGTTCGTGATCCGGCAGCGACGAGTTTTCCTGCATCTGTGTCACGGTCAATCCTTTCATACAGTTTCAGCGCTTCATCCGAATACACTCCGGTAAAGATCTCGTTCACCTCAGAATTAGACAATTCATCAAAATTATCAGCTGCATTTGTATAAAGCCTAAGCGCCTGCTCCTTTGCAAGATCAAAAATCTCCTGCCGCGAAAGCCCTGTAACTTTGACCAGTTGGTTAAAAGAATCTCCTTCCTTTTCCTCTTCGTTCTCCGGTTCGGGAAAATCCTCATATTTCAACTTTCTAATTGCATCGGCTTTTTTCTTGAAACTGCCTTTTTGATCTTTTTTATCGATATCTATCTCAACATGGTTGGATAAGAGATTTGTACAAATCTGGAACATTGCCTCAACATTCTTTTCCTGCTCCAGTGCGGTCTCCTCTATGCTTTCATCCTTCCATATAAGCTCATTGTTATCTAAAATGTAATCTCCGGTGCGCCCCCTTGCCAGTATGTTCTTTTGAGCCGATTCCTCGTCTTTAAACCCGCAGTCCTCAAAGTATTTTCCCATCTCGACGCCGACATCTTTGGCATATTCTGACAAATCAATATTTGCCTTTACTGCCTCATCGAATATCGATTTAAAACTGCCTTTGAAATGATCTATAAAGTCCGCGAAAAAAGTACCTGCTGAATACTCATATTCTTTCGGTATCTCCTCAATATAATGAAATTTTTGGTAATACCCGTAATGCTTAAACATATTGGGGATAAGTCTTTTCATCGATCTGGCGACCTCGCGCTGCTCCTCTCTGGTCAGATTGAGTCTGTCATTTTCCAGTCTTTCATCAAAAACCTCCTCAGCCTTTGCGATCGCTATTCTGACCTTGCGCTGGCATTCGTCATACTTATAATCACGCTTTTTGTTTTTTATAAATTCATCAACTGCCTTCTTTCGATCCTTCATTTTTTGGCAGATACGATCATGAAGATCCTTGTAATGATTTATAGTCATAGGTTCGTTAAATTCTTTGAAGTGGTGCTCGTATACGGCATACTCCTGATCAAACAGCTCTTTGGTGCCATCTATATTCTTTCTGGTCTCTCTGTCTACTTTTTTCGCATAGATCGCATTAAGTACGTCCTGTACATACACGGTTTGGTATATCGGAGCGTCGGGACTTACTGTTTCTGATTTTTGTCCCGACAGAATGGGGAATACCTGATCGCTATGACCTCCATCGTCCAGGAAGCTAAAATCCAGATATTTAATACCATTTTCCTGTCTCTTTTTAACCGTATCCTTAACCCCATCAGGGCCCAGCTTATGCGCTTCCGGATAGGTCTGACAGTACGCTACCACAGCATTGGACAGAACACTTACCCACAGTGCACCGTCACCTTCGTACTTACTTACCCTCTTGTCCACCCTGAAGTACACAGGCTGCATCTTTTTGGGACGCTCCTGACCCGGTTCCGGATCCGGAGCGCTCATATCCGGCTCTTCATGCCACAGCTTGACAACGACACCGTTATCTCCCTCGTCCTTGAACATATCAAGAACAGCCTGGGGATCCTTTGCCACAAGCTCGGCTACAGCCGCCAGGTAAAAGCAATTGCCGTGGGCATACTGAACTATATCCGACACGCATGGCTTGTGTGTAAAAAGAGGTTCTCCACTGCGGTCTGACATTGTAAAGAAAAGACCTTCTTTGTTTGTGCCATCACTCTTTTTCTTGGATTTTGAAACCATCGCCTTGGAATAATCCCTGTATTCCTGGATCTTGTCAGCCGGCACGTCAGTAAGGTCCAGATTTCCTTTTTCCATAGGGAGAAGCCGGTCTGCATATTTTTTGAACATTGCCTTGACCTCCGGCGAAACACTATTATCTGCCTGGATGGCCTTCAGCTGCTGCACAATGCTCTGATATTCCGGTATCTCCTGGGGCGCATCAATATATCTGGCTTTGATCGCATACCCCAAATTATATATAGACTTGAAGGGTGTACGGATAATATATGTCAGCCACTTTGGAACATGGCGCCATGGTACTAACCCCCGCGCGCAAAGGTCACCGAAAAACTTCATTACACCGACATGCTTAAGTCTGAGATCGTACTCTCTTTTTGAGTATGACAAAATCAGAGAAAGCAGTTTCTTCTGCCCCTCTGTCAACGTAATGTCCTTGCGCTCAAGGTCAAGTGTCGCCTTTGATCTGAGATATGTCCTGTCGGTATGATTCTCATATTCTCCTTCAAGCGTCCTGTACTTGTCCAGCTTCAGCCGCTGCAGACCATCGCCCCTTTCAACCAGCTTTATCTCCTTGGGCGGCATATCGTACTTCCTTCGCTTTTTAAGCTTGGGATCTGCACTTATCTCCTGGTCATACAGACTCTCCGCAAAGTCGGTATAGTTACGACGAGCCTCCTGCAGCTCCTTTACGGCCTTGGCCTGAAGGTGACGTATTTCCTCCTTGCGACGCTGCCCTCTCTTTGAAAAAGGATGCCTGAAAAGGCAGTATGACGAGCATCTGGAAATAAGACTTTCCAAAGACGATACCATACGGTCATGGTTTAAAAGCGGATCTCCCTGCTCAGCTTCAAGACGATCCTTTGCCTTGAAATAAGCTTTCATCAGGTCACGGATCTCTTGCATCCTCTCGCTGTCGCCGGGCCTGTACCACATGTAGTTCTCATCCAGGTCAATAAACTGCGGAACAAAGTTCTCCTCCTGGTGTGCGTCTTCGCTTTGAACAGACTGCTGCCTCTGCGACTCAAAAGACCGGTTCTGCAGATCTTCCTGCAGTTCTGACGTCTCCTCTTTAAGCTTTACAGACTCTCTTTCTATTTGCTGAGAATCGGAGATATAAGAATTATCCATATACTATCCTCGTTATTCGTTTCTGCCTCCGGCATATATAGGTATACCAAAGCCTCTCGGCAAAAGCTTCTCGGTAAGCAAAAGTGACTGTTCGTTATGACGATCAAGCTCCACCAGCGTATCCGGTCCGTACTTTTCTTCCATGGCTGTGACAAACTGTCTCATCATAAACGGAAGCGTGGTCTTAAAGGTATTGTCCAGGCATACGAGAAGCTGGACAGCCATAACTCCCGATGGTCTCAGGTGAAAGAGGAAAAAGCCGTTGATCCCATTATCGTCTGATGAAACACAGGATACCTCGTCCTCAAACCAGTAGATACCCAGCTCGGAAAGATCCTCGCAAAGACCATACTTGCCATTCATAACGCACTTGGAAACGCCTTTTCTGAAGGTCCTTAAGGTAAGGCTGTTGAGCGGTGCAATGGAATCAGGTATGGGCGCTTTTTTGAGCTTTTTCATAAGTGGCATCTCCGAAAGCTCGGAAAGCTTTACCACTACCACATCGCTCTCTGACAGCCTCATATTGAAGCCCTTTTCTATAAGCATGGCCTTCATTTCTTTGCCGCCCTTTACCGGGATAAACACATGTGACCTGACAACGTCCTCGGATCTGGCCCGCTCGGAATACGCTTCCATCATCTGGTCAAAAGCTTCTTTGGCGTCACATCTGACCCATATGATGTTGCTCTCTGTGTCAGCCTCTTCGTCCAAATGCTTGACCAGCCACACCATACCGCTTTGCGGCCCGTCATCACCGACTGCCACCAGCCCGCGATAGTAAGACCTGCCTATGTTTTCGGCAAGATCCTCTCCCAAATAGGATGTATACAATTCCAGATTATCTTCATTGATATCAATTATCTGATACATAAAACTCCCCCTGTATCTGTTTTATCACTCTCCAAAGGTCAAAACATCATCAAATCCCGTCAGTTCAAACACTTCCATGATGTCATCCGACACATTTTTAATGATCATCTCACCCTCGATATCATCCATCTCCTGCTGTGCCGTAAGAAGTACACGAAGGCCAGCGCTGGTCAGATACTCCAGATCCTTGAAATCAAATACCAGCTTGGTAAGTCCGCTGTAGCAGCCCTCCAGCGCATCACTCAGCGCAGGTGTAGCCGGTGTATCCAAAATGCCCTCAAGTGAGATATAAAGCTCGCTTCCGTTCTGCTCCTTGTTTACTTTGATCATTTTTCTCCTCCAATCATTTTACTTACTGTGAAAATATTGTGTCCGTTTTTATAATCATATTCCATCTCGTCCATGGTCTTTTTAACCATGAATATGCCGAGACCACCGGGCTTTCTGCCCTCTTTGATCCTGGTTATGTTGGGATCCTCCTTTGCCAGCGGATCGTAGGGTACACCGCTGTCTATAAATGTCAGCGTCACCTTGCTCTTGTCGGAAGCGATGGCCACTCTGACGGTCAGATCCCCTTTTTCTTCACCATATCCGTAATTTGAAACGTTGGTGAAGAGCTCATCGATCACCATACCGATCTTGAGGACCAGCTTTCGCTCCACCGGTACCGTCTCAAGTCTCTCAGTGACAAATGCCGTAACCTCAGGAAGATTCGCTACATCCGCCTTGACGGTTATCTCATTATCCTTTGCATTGTCGCCATGATACGTGACAGCCAGCATGGTAAGATCGTCAAACTGAGGGGCTTCATCTACAAACTCATCGATCTTGTCTTTCATATAGGATATCATCTCCTTTGGTTCTTTATACTTTACTGCATTGAGCGCTTCCAAAAGTCTGTCATTATAGAACCGCTCGCCGGACGCATTAGTGGCCTCTGTGACTCCGTCCGTATAAATAAAGATGGTGCCTCCGGGCTCCAGAGTAAAAGCATCGTCCTTGTACTTCATGTTTTTTCTGCCGCCGAGAACAAAGCAGTGTTTTCTCTCGATGTATGAAAAATCTCCGACCGGACCTCTGACGGCAGGATTCTCATGTCCGGCATTGGACTCGATGACCTCTCCTGTATTGAGGTCCAGCACCGCCATCCACACCGTAACAAATATCTTTTCTTTGTTGCCTTTGAAAAGAGTATTGTTCACGTCGAAGAATATCTCTGACGGCGTGCCTCCATAGGACGCCCGCGCCCTGATGGTCTTCATGGCATTGACCATGAAAAGTGCCGCCGGAACACCCTTGCCTGCCACATCCGCCATAACTATGCACAGATGATCGTCATCCATGAGGAATACGTCATAAAAATCTCCGCCGATCTCCTTTGCCGGTCTCATGGAGGCATAAAGGTCAAATTCATTACGTTCCGGAAACAGCGGGAAATCCTTTGGCAGCATATCCGCCTGGATACGGCTCGCCACATCAAGCTCCGCCGATAGTCGCTCTCTCTCCGCTGTGATCCGGGTCAGGTCATTCTCGAACTTTTCGATGTCATGCTCCATCTCATCCATGGTCCGGGCGAGTTCCTCAAACTCATCTCCGGAGTTCAGATCAATGGATGAAAAGTGGCCTTTGATGCCGCGGCCTGCCAGATGATCCTCAACGTATGTTTTGGCCGCATCGGTGATGGAATTCACAGGCTTTATGATGAGCCTGTTCAGTCTGCCGTGATATAAAAAGCCCATCAGCGTAACCAGCAGCAGGATGAAGAAGAAGAACAACAGTATAAAGGAGACAACATTGCTGAGAAGCCTGGTATAAAATACATCCGCCTCTATAAATACCACAACGTCATCATCTTTGTAGGCCACCGGTTCATACCAGATAAACACCACGTACCTGGGATCCACCCGCATGTAGCGGTACAGGTTTTTGAAAAGTGAATATCGCTCCTCTTCTATGTGATCCAGATCCTCGTCCTTAAAATTACGCCACATGACATAATCCACTTTGGTAGGTGTATGGGATCCGAACTTCTCCACATCACAAAGCAGGGATGCTATATGTGTCTTTTTGTCAAAGACCATCAGAGATGTACCGTTGAGGTTTTGGTTGTTGCTGTTGAATGCGTAGAGGACATCAGATACACACCGGTAATCCTCACGCTGAGCCAGAGACGGATCCTCCTCAGTAAACCACTGATAGCTCAGGATCTGTCCCTCCTCATCACCGGCTTCATTTACAAACATCCTCTCCCTGAAAGCCTCCGGATCGGGCCGCTCCTGCTCCAGCACGGCATCCACAAGTTCGGAAATATCCAGCTGCGACGTGATGGTGTCCTTGATGGTCCGGGACATATCTATGTTGTCCGAGTATCTGCTGCGTACCACATTATAAAAGAACAACCCCGAAACAGTGGTCAGGATAAACGTCCCCAGCAAGATGTAATTCACCACCATGGTAATCGTCAGCTTTCTTCTCAGAGAGCTGTGTTTTATTTTTTTCTTCTTATCTTTCATTTGTTTTTGAGCTGATCCTCCAACGAATCATTATATGAATTAACCTCCCGGACAAGCTGCTGATTCAGGTCCTTTGAATATCCCATAAAATCTTCTCCCACATGAGCACCAAGTATCTTTTTGGACTGCTGAACACTGAGATTGTAGGAAAGATCCATTATGTATCGTACCTTTTCCTTTTTCAGATCAGGATAGGCAAGGGAAGATCCGACCTTGCTGGAAATAGCGCCACCGGTTTCAACCTTTTTTCTGTAATCTTCCTTCCATTTGCCCTTTACTTCGGCGTGAACTTCTTTAAATGCGTCCCCGTTTGCTTCTTCCAGAGCAATCATAGACGGAAATGAGTCTGCTTTTCTGACCTTTTCCTGAGCGGGATGCAGGTTGAGCATAAGCCGCGCATACTGATCTCTCAGTTCTTCATTATTGGGGTCGGCGTTTTCATCTTTCAGATACTCCTTTGGTACCGGCAGCTGCATATACCTCTCGTATGCGTCATGGAGCTCAGTCAGCGCCTTGCCCCGGTACTCGATGATCTGAGCCATCCTTTTTTCACCGATATCACATATACAGACCGGAACGGTAAACTCCCGAAGGGCTTCATGTTTCTTTTCACGCTTTTCCATGGTTTCTATCTGTTCCACAGCACCGAGGATTTCAAGAAACTGCATATCATCATCTGCCGTGTTTGTCAGAATGGCTTTAAGATCCCCCTCAAGCATTTTTGCTTTTAAATATCCTTCTTCAAGAGCTTCAAATGCCTCCAGATAGTTCGATCCTTTTGCCTCTTTTAAGGAGATCTGATTCAAGTAACTGAAGAGACTCGAATAAACGGAATTCATACGCTCGGCAAACTCGCTTATGGCCTTCTTTTTTTGGATCGAATCATGATCAGACTTGCTATCAAGGCCTTTTACGTAGTTCCTGCATTTGTTGACAATATCACTGAGAGCAATCGCAACAGCTTTGTTGTCATTTTCATATTCGGCATTTGTTGAAGCGTCGCTGATCTCCTTATTCATAAGCCGGGTCATCTTGCGATAGGCATCCTTTATGTCCTTGAGTCCGGGGTCCAAATTGCCGCTGCTATCCTTTAACTGGGAAAACATCATGGTATCCTGCAGTGCCAGCGACTGTCCTGCCGACTGCTGCAGGGGCCTGACATACTCGCCCCTCAAAATATCGTTTGCGCAAATGAGTGCCTCCGAAAAATCACCGGAAAAAGCCTTGTCCTTAAGACGATCCTTTTCCTCAAGCAGAGCCTTTCGCATATTTGCAACCCTGCGCTTCCTGCGCTTTCCTTCCGGAAACCAGGGATTCTTTTTGGACAGATAGTAGTCCATGGCATCAACTGCATTATCATAGGCGTCAAACACGCTCTGCATATCCTTCACACTGACCGGTGTATACAGCGCCTTGTCAAGAAGTGACAGCTTTGCCTTGATGCTTATCATCTCGTCACTGTCTGATTTAAGAAAGTGCTTGTCATTGTACAAAAGAGCTGCTCCGTTTTGATTAATACTCCTGCGAAGGTCATCCCTCTCCAGTTCAGAGTAGATATCATCTGTAGACTTTAATGTACCGAGCATCTTCTCTAAAGCACTGTTCTCGGCCTGTATGTCACTTTTTTTATGACCGATGACCTTGAGTCTGTCACTGGCATCCTCTACGGTTCGCTTTTCCTCCAGTGTAACCGTCTTTATATCAAAAGTATCTTTTTTTATGTTTTCATGAATTAAGTCACCCATAATCAACCATCCTTTGTACGGGTCATTTGAACTATCCCGCCTTAGCTGCCCGGTAATCGTCCATATCGGCCACCAAAAGCTTACCGCGATCCTTTTTGTCTGCAAAGATCCTTTCCATCAATGGGATCAGCTTTTCGGAGGTACAGTATATCTGAACCATCGCGGTCATTCCGTATACGCTCTTTGCTGCATTGAAAGAGTTAAGGATAAGAGCCGACTCCTCATAAGGGCTCTCCGAATACAGGTAAACAGGAAGCAGGCAAGCGTCCAGATTCCTGACCAAAAGCCCTCCAAACGCCTCGCCGGCATCCAGAAATACAAAGCTGAGATCCAGATCCAGATTCTCCTTCAAGCCCTGTACCGGGCACAGCTTTGAGGCCTGCGGAATCTGCTCCAGCTGCGCCAGCGCCGACTTGATCTGAGGCGAAGTGAGCTTTGCCAGAGATACCGGCTTTGGCATAGTCTTCAGATCCTGCTTCATGTATTCCAGTTTGGAAAGTCCCCTTAAGTCCCCAATATACTCCGGAGGGATCTCCTTCATGGTCTCAAAGAGGCGGTCCTCAAAAAAGTGCTCGCTGCTTTTGCCGAACTTGCGGGTTTCGTACTCGGTAGAGATCATGGCGTAAAGATTTCTGACGCCGCCTCCGTCCGCTATCTCATACGCCTTTAAAAGAAGCTTTTCCCCGATACCTTTGTTCTGCCTGGATGAATCCACTCCCATCCAGTTGATGCACAGGCTGTCCTCTGTAGTATGAGCCACCATCAGCCCCGCCGGGCTGTACTCTCCATTTTCATCGGCCTCCAGTGCCCCCAGAGCGAAACTGTTTGGCATGGCAAGCATATTCAGTCTCTCAAACGGATCAAACTGTGCAAAAAGATCTGCGTCCTGTGGCCTGACTCTAACAATCGCCTCTTCCATAATTAACTCCTTCCCTTTTACATTACCGGTAAAAATAAGCGAAAAAAGCCGCCAGACACGAAGAGTCATATCCTCTGTCATGTCAGCGGCTGTCCGTCAAAATAATAACCCCCCGTTGGTCATTCTGTTAATCCCTTCTATAAGAAAATAGAAACAACATAAATATTATATCAAATCCATACGCTTTGCACAAATTATTAACCAGAAGCATATTATACACCACCAATCTGCACAAAACCTACAGTGTGCACCATCAAATAAGCTTTTACCAGTCCCAATCCCAGTCATCATCATCTGAAGAGCCACTGTCATACCAGGTCGTATCCTCGAACTGTGTTCCGCTGTGACTGTAGGTCTTGTAGTCACTTTCAAGTGAAATCATGATTTGTCCTTTCTGCCAAAAACTAGTTATATGTAAAAATACCCCCGTCGCACTATAAAGGGCGTATAGTCTTTAAATACGCCGCTCAAAAGTCGGAGCCCCGCATCATTGTGGAGCCTGATCATGAGGGTCCCGCGCTTTCCGTACTTGCCCAGCGCCGATACCAGCGCTCCGTGGATCAGTCTGTAATAAGTCTGGGATGA
>JAEELH010000160.1 GCA_016288825.1 Lachnospiraceae bacterium
TATATTTGGATCATCCTTGGCGCGGTAATGGCCAGCTTTTCGGTTGCCCTTATCCTCCTTCCCAATGATGCCATTGATTATGGAACCGCAGGTGTTGCCATCATACTCAGCAAACTTACCGGCTACCAGTTGTCACTTTGCGTTCTGATGGTCTTCCTACCCTTCGTAATTGCAGGATATATATTCCTTGGAAAGAGATTCACTATCAAGGCGGCAGTCGGATCAATTGTTTACATGATAGGACTGGACCTTTTTGAGCATGTTCCCTTCGAACTCAATACAGAGCACTTTTTGGCGGTGGCCTTTGGAGGTGCGATACTGGGTGCGGGATTGGCTCTTATCCTTCGTAGTGGCGGATGTATTGACGGATCGGAGATCCTTGCGAATATAGTGGTAAAAAAGCTTTCGGATGTGACAGGACGAAACTACAGCCTCACACCGATGCTCCTGGCATTTAATGCTGTGGTCTACTTTACCTGTTTTGTCGTGATAGATGCCACGGCAGCACTTCTCAGCCTGCTTGTATATGTGGTTGCCACAGCAGTGATCGACCACTTTACGGATCATTTCGAATCGGTCAAGCAGGTGACTATCATCACTCAGGATCCGGATGGGATCATAAGGGATATCAAGGATAAGCTCAATAAGACATGTACGATAATGGACTCCAGAGGAGCCATAGCAGGAGATAATAACACACTTATCTGCTATGTCAGCTATTTCGAACTTCCCATCATGAAAGAGATCATCTCGGTACATTCCGGAAGTTTCAGTACGGTTTCTACAATAGATGAGATATTGAGATGACATGTAATGGAGAAAAAGATGAAAAAGAGCCTGTTGATGTTACTGGTCCTCTGTCTTTGTCTGGCAGCCTGCGGAAGATCTGATCAGATAACAAGTACGGAACCGGACTACATTATCGATGAAGAAGATGAAAATACTGAGCCACCGGTTTTGTATTTTGTGGATGCTCACGGAGAGTGGCATGATTTCTATCTAAATGAAGATGTGCCAAAGAACGAGTACGATATCAGACAATTTAAACTGGATGGTGACAGGATGTCATACGGTGACAGTGCGGCACCTTGCCGCCTGGGGGTAGACGTGTCACATCATCAGGGAAAGATCAATTGGAAAAAGGTGGCAAAGGATGGGATAGACTTTGCCATCCTGAGGATCGGATACAGGGGGTACGGTCAGGCAGGGACTCTGAATCCGGACAAGCAGTTTGAGGCAAATTATAAGGGGGCCAAAGCAGCCGGACTGGATGTGGGAGTTTATTTCTTTGCCCAGGCTATCAATGAAGAGGAGGCAAGGGAAGAAGCAGAGTTCGTCCTGGAACTGTTGGGAGATCGCGAATTGGATCTTCCTATAGTCTATGATCCGGAAAGCATCCTGGATGATGATGCCAGAACAGATAATGTGACAGGAGACCAGTTTACCGCCAATTCGGCGGAGTTCTGCAAAACTATTAGGGAGGCTGGGTATGAACCCATGATCTACGCCAATATGGTGTGGGAGGCATATGAACTGGACCTGTCCAAACTATCAGACATTCCCATCTGGTATGCGGATTATGAAGTCCGACCTCAGACTCCGTATGATTTCAAGATATGGCAGTATACCTGTCAGGGCAAGGTTGCCGGGATCACCGGAGGCTGCGATATCAATATAATGATGTAAATAACCCGGGCTCAGATCGAGTCCGGGTTTTCCTTGATATTAGAAATTGTTGCCGTTCCAACCCCAATCATCGGAACCAAAGTACCTGATGTACATATGATCCGGTGCAACTCCCAGGATATCTCCGTAGATGCCTGTGAGCTCCTGGGTCATCCGTTCGTAGGTGTCGGATGAAGCTCCGCCGTAGATCTTGACTTCGATAAAGGCTACAGGCTGTGAATCATCGCCCCTGAAGTACATGGGAACGTCACCCTCGATAGCAAGCATAAGCCAACTCTCGCTCTTGCCGGGAATGATGGAAATGGCCTGTCCCAGCTTCTCCTTGAGCTGCTTTTCGCTTTCCTTTGAAACTGTCACGTTTGTCTTTGTTGAAATAAATGGCATGTTTTCTTCCTCCTTTATTAAGATACTATTTATAATTCTTTTCCAAGGCACTCATATACCTGCATGGTCATCCGGCTGTCTGCCAATGCCCGGTGTGCATTCACAACAGGGATATGGTAGTGGGCGCAAAGTGCAGCAAGATTATGCTTCATACACGGTAAAAGTACCCGCGATATAAGACAGGTGTCTATCACATCGTTGCCCGGGATAAGTCCGTCATATATCCGCTTGCATTCGCGATAGATAAACTCCATATCAAACTGTTTTATATTTTGTCCTATCAGAACATCATCTCCTACAAAGGCAAGAAACTCACCCATAACTTCGTCTATTACCGGCTGCTGGGCAACCATCTCGTCTGTGATATGATTTACTCTGGAAGCCTGATACGGAATAGGCTTCTCAGGATTAACGAGCCTTGAAAACTCATCTACAGGTTTGTGGTCCCGTACTTTAAGGGCTGAGATTTCTATGATCTTGTCTTTACGGGTGGAGATGCCGGTTGTTTCCAGATCGAATACTGTATAATCTCCGATATATTCCCTCAGTTCTTTTCCTTTTTCTTTTGAAAGCGTTGACATATAAACTCCTAGATAATCGCACTGAGCACCCTTGCGCATCAAAAGCGTCTTTTTGATTATACTCCCTGCTTTACTTTTTTTCCACAAAGGTTTATGCTTTTTGGCAATGGTGTTATTTGGCTATTTTTGAAAGGTTATGATCATGTCTTCTATTATCGAGATCAAAAACGTTTCCAAGGAGTTCAAAGTTCTTAACAGGCGCGAGGGTTTAAAGGGCAGTCTCATGGATCTTTTTTCAAGAGATTACAAGATTGTCAAAGCGGTTGATGATATCAGCATGACCATTGAGCCGGGAGAGATCGTAGGTTATCTCGGACCCAACGGAGCCGGTAAGTCCACTACCATTAAGATGATGACGGGTGTTCTTGAACCCAGTTCCGGAGAGATCCTTGTCAACGGAAAGATCCCATACAAGAACAGAACGGAAAATGCTCAGCAGATTGGTGTTGTTTTCGGACAGCGTTCACAGCTTTGGTGGGCCCTTCCGCTCATTGAGTCCTTCAAGATACTCAAGGACATTTATATGATTCCGGATTCGGACTACAACAATATGCTTGAGTTTTACAAGTCTCTTGTAGATATAGATGATCTGTTGCACAAGCCGGTACGCCAGATGTCTCTGGGTCAGCGTACCCTCAGTGATATCCTGGCTGCTTTTCTTCACAACCCTGCCATAGTTTTCCTTGATGAGCCAACCATAGGTCTTGACGTTTCCATGAAGGCCAAGATCCGTACTCTTATCAAGGGTCTTAATAAGGAAAAGAAGACCACTGTCATCCTTACCACCCATGATATGGGCGATGTAGATGCTCTTTGTGAAAGGATCGTTATCATAGACCACGGCAAGATGCTTTATGACAACGATATCGAGCATCTTAAGGGCTTCTTTGGCTCATATCGTACACTTAAGGTCAGGGTAGATGATGACCTGAAGGTTGAGTCCGAAATCATACAAGGCGAGTTTGAGGATCTTCAGGTAACATCTGATGATGAGTGGATAAGTATCCTTGTAGATGAGGATAAGATCGGCGTTATTGATGTTTTCGGTACTCTTCAAAAGACTCACAAGATAAGTGATATGCAGATCGAAGAGATCTCTACCGAGGATGTTATCAAAAAGATCTACGAGGGAGGAGTCAAATGAGTATTAAAAAGTATCTTACTCTTACCCGCGCCGGCATAATTGAGGCTCTGCAGTTTCGCCTGTCATTTCTTGTGATGATCATAGGTAACCTGCTCTATCTGATAGTCATCTATTTCCTGTGGAAGGCTATCTATGCTTCTGCAGGTACAGATGTTGTGGGTGGAATGACGTTTTCCGATACATTGATCTATCTGGTGCTGGCCACGGCACTTTACAATTTTATGGAGATGTATACGGTTTGGGAGATCGGGCGCAACATCCAGTCAGGCAAGATAGTACTGGATCTGCTTAAACCTATGGAATACAGGAGATACCTGTTCTGGTCCTACTCAGGTTCTTTTGTGACCCAGTTCTTCCTTACTTTTTTACCGACTTTTATCGCGGTATCGATCCTGACCCACGGAGCCATAAGTTTTGGCGTTAATCTACCGCTTTTTGTGGTGTCTGTGATAATGGCGATCTCTATCAACTACAGCATTGATTTCATAGTAGGGACAATTTGTCTGTATACGGAATCCATCTGGGGTATCAATATCATGAAGCAGGTGATCGTGCTGCTTCTTTCGGGAGCGACCATACCCATAGCATTCTTCCCGGAGCCACTGAAAAGTGCCATGTTTTACCTGCCTTTCCAGTCTATTTATAATGCGCCCCTCACCGTCCTTCTTCATGGAGGAAGTGATATTGAGTCCGCTTTAAGACTCATGGGCATGCAGCTTGTTTGGGTAGTGATCATGAACGTGATCAGCATTGTTTTCTGGAAAGCTTCGCTTCGCCAGATCACGGTTAATGGAGGTTGATCATGAAAAAGAAAGGAATTGGTTTTTACCTTCGGATATACGGCAAGATCCTGGCCCAGGACTTGAAGAGCAAGATGAGCTATAGAGCCGATTTTATCATCTCAACCATCGGCATGATCTTTACCAATATATCCGGATTTGTTAGTTTTTGGATCCTGTTTAAAAACTTTTCGTCCATCAATGGTTGGAGCTATTATGAGATGCTCTTTTTGTACGGATTCTCTCTGGTGTCCATAACTCCGGTACAGTGTCTTTTTGACAACAATTGGAGCTTGAGGATCTATGTTTACAGCGGTGATTTTATCAAGTACTGTTTCAGACCTATCAATCTGTTTTTCTACTTCCAGTCGGAAGTATTTGATATAAAGGGTCTGGGGCAGCTGGCCTTCGGTATAGGTACGATAGTATACTCATGGTCCAGGATCGGACTTGCAGTGACACCACTGGCCATCATCAAGCTGGTCGTATTTTTGATCACGGCGTCCCTTATAATGATAGCTCTGCAAAATGCTGCAGCAGCTACCTGCTTTTGGATCCAGAATTCATTCTATGTATTGGATCTGGCCTTCAAGTTTAAGGATTATGCCAGGTATCCCATCACCATCTTCAGCCCGGTGTTCAGGTTCATTTTTACCTTTGTGATACCTATAGCGTTTATTGCTTATTACCCGAGCCTTGTTATCTTGAGGCCGGACGCAGTGCCGATCCTATCCTGGCTGTCACCTGTGATAGGGGTGATGTTCTTTTATATCAGTTACAAGATCTGGATGTACGGTGCTATGAAGTATAGCGGTACGGGATCCTGATAAAATGCATTAAGTATAATAAACGGGGTTGTGAATTATCTTCACAACCCCGAGCTTGTTATGGCAAGAAACTGATCATGGATTATCTGTATCTCCGTTTTCGGATTCCATAGCCTTGTTGATCGCTCTCATTTGCTTCAGATAGGCCAGTTCCCGGTCAAGAACCTCGTCCGAAGACTGCTCCAGCAGCATATTGATCTCTCCCAGCTTTCTGTCCCTCAGTGTAATATCCA
>JAEELH010000161.1 GCA_016288825.1 Lachnospiraceae bacterium
ATATGGTGAGGGTTTCGTCACGCAGCAATCAGGAGCAGGTCCGTATCAGTAGGGATGCTATCGGAGCCGGGATCAGTTTTGCATCCGTTGGCGCGGCATATATCAAAAAGTACAGGGAGATTGAGGCAGTCAAGCACGTGAGGATCATTTTCCTGGCGGATCTTCCGGAACTTACGGAGGCACTGGTACCAAATGCTTCCAAGGCGGACGAGATTACCAAGGCCCTGACTCATATCATGGATGGTCTTGATACTGACTGCAATCACTGCCAGATGAAGCCGGTATGTGACGAAGTAGAGGGGATGAAAGAGATGCATTTTGCAAGGAAACAAAGGAGGGGTAGCTGATGGCAATGAAAGAGGTTTATTCTCCACTTTTCACACCATGGAAGATAGGTGATCTGGAGATCAAAAACCGCATAGTCCTTGCACCTATGGGGGGAACCTGTCTTTTCGGATGGATGGAGCCCAATCATTTTGACAAGGAAGCGGCATTTCTGCTGAAAAAGATAGCGGAGAACAATTGTGGACTTATCATTCCCGGTATCGCACCGATCCGGGACGTTCTGGGAAGACAGTGGTTGTACCAGAACAAGAAAAAGTTCACGCAGTTGGCTGAGTTTATGGATGAGGTCCATGCTACGGGAGCCAAGCTTTTTATACAGATGACGGCAGGCTTTGGAAGATCTATGGCTCTTACTGAGCCCCTTGCCATGCTGGCCAAAAACAAAGTTCTCAATACTCTTGCAAGTCCGGTGATCGACGCGGAGTATCTTACGGCTGCGCCTTCTCCTTTGCCCAATCGCTGGGCGGACGGAGTGACTACGAGAGCTATTACCAAAAAGGAAATTGAAGAGATCATCTTTGCTTTCGCGGAGACTTCCAGGCTTTGTAAGGAGGCGGGAGTTGACGGTGTGGAGGTACACGCTGTTCATGAAGGATATCTTCTGGATCAGTTCACACTAAAGTACTGCAATCAGCGTACGGATGAGTACGGCGGATCTTTTGAAAACCGGTACAGATTCCCGGCGGAGATCGTGGCAGCCATCAAGGATGCTTGCGGAGAGGACTTCCCGGTATCTCTTAGATACTCGGTTGTTTCCAAGACCAAGGGTTTCCGTGAGGGAGCTATGCCCGGCGAGGATTATATCGAGATCGGCCGCGATATGGAAGAGTCGGAGCGGGCTGCAAAATACCTTCAGGATGCAGGCTATGACATGCTCAACTGCGATAACGGAACCTATGATGCCTGGTACTGGGCGCATCCGCCGCAGTATATGCCTCTTAACTGCAATCTTGAGGATGTATCGCATATTAAAAAGTTTGTGGATATTCCCGTTCTTTGCGCAGGACGAATGGAACCGGAGGCCGGCGCCAATGCCATCAAGGCCGGAGACATCGATGCCATGGTCGTTGGACGTCAGTTCCTTGCTGATCCCACCTGGGTCACCAAGCTTCGCGCCGGCAAGGAAGAGGAGATCCGTCCTTGTATCTGTTGTCATGCTGCCTGCTTTGACCTGACTCGTCATGAGGGGTCGGCTAATGATCAGGACTTCAACGATACCATCCACATGTGCAGATGCGCAGTAAGTCCGTCCACCATGAACCACAAGCACTATCGTTTGAAGAAGACAAGGCATCCCAAAAAGGTGGCTATCATCGGCGGAGGCGTGGGAGGAATGGAAGTCGCACGTATCCTGTCTATCAGAGGCCATAAGCCTGTGATCTATGAAAAGAGTGACAGGTTGGGCGGTGTGTTTATCGCGGCTGCGGCACCTGAGTTCAAGGAAAACGACAAGCGCCTTATCGAGTGGTACAAGCGTCAGATCAAAAAGCGTGGAATAGAGGTCAGGTTTAATACTGAGATTACAGACATCAGCGATCTGGATGCGGATGAGGTTATCATCGCAACAGGAGCTCTGCCCAACAGGATACCGATCCCGGGGGCGGATGAGCATGCTATGGATGCCTGTGATTACCTGCTGGAGACAAAGACTGTGGGCGATGATGTTGTTATCATCGGCGGCGGTCTTACGGGATGCGAGATCGCTCTGGATCTTTATCGTAAGGGTAAAAAGCCCGTTATCGTCGAGATGAAAAATGACCTTATGGCAGTAAAGAATCTCTGCCTGGCCAACTCCAGTTACCTTCGGGACAATTTCAAGACCAACGGAGTTCCTGTTTATCTGGAAAGCGGGGTCAAAGAAATCGGACCGGATTATGTTATCGTTGAAGAAAAAAATAAAAAGCAGACCCGCATTCATGCAGATTCTGTTATAATGTCCGTTGGTTATCACAGCAACCCTATTGCCAAGGCGTCAAAGCATGTCCATCTTTTGGGTGATGCTAAAAAGGTTGGTAACCTGCGCACTGTTATCTGGGGCGCATGGGACATTGCAATGAAGATTTAGAAAGACTTTTTAGAAATGACGGAGAGTAACGAAAAGGTATCTATCATAACACCGGTATATAACGGGGAGAAGTATCTCCCCGTTACTATTGAGTCTGTTATCGGACAAAGTTATACAGACTGGGAGATGATAATAGTAGATGACGGTTCCCGGGACGGCTCGCTGGCTCTTGCCAAGAGTTATGCAGAAAAGGAACCCCGGATCAGGGTGATCTCTCAGGAAAACTCAGGGTCTGCCGCTGCCAGAAACAATGGCATAGAGAAGGCTACCGGACGGTATATTGCACTTCTTGACGCAGATGATCTTTGGGAGAATGATTTTCTGAAGGAGCAGCTTGAACTCATGCACAGGAAGGATTGTGTCTGTGTGTATGGCTCCTATATCTTTATAGACGAAGAGGGACACCCCACCGGAAAAGTGGCGAATCCCCCTTTGCATGTTACATATGAAGATATGTGTGTCATGAATCATATAGGCTGTCTCACCGGTCTTTATGATAGCAGTCGTTATGGCAAGATCTATCTGCGACGCGAACTTGGAAGTCTGAGAGACGACTATGCCTACTGGCTTGATATCGTAGCTCTTGAGAAAGAAGCTTGGGGCAATCATGTACCCCTTGCACGCTACAGGGTCATGTCCGGTTCAACCACAGGTAAAAAGACAAAACTTATAGGAGTGCAGTATAGGTTTTATCGCCAATATCTGAAACTATCGGTGCCAAAAGCACTCCGCAATCTTTTTATCTGGGGAGTAAGCGGACTGAGGAAGTTTTTATAGCATGTCGATCCCGCGCCTTATAAATGCAAGGATCTCTTCCTCGGTGGAACTGAAGACGATGTCGTCTATGGAAAGTCCCGCATCACCCCGGGTATCCTGAACGCCGGAGATGTCCTCGGCACCGTGGATGCACAGTTCATCGATCTCAGTTTGAGTAAAATAACAACCTTTGTCGACAGCCTGCTGATACAGGCTGTCTTCTATTTCGAATTTTCTGTCATGAAAGTATAGTGTCATGATATCCCCCCCTTTGAATAATAAAAACAATCTGCTATGATTATACTACGAGAGCAGGAGGAAAATCCACACTTGTGTGAGATTTGACGACGCTACGTGACAGCGGGCGCTTGCGCCCAGTGTACTACGAGAGCAGGAGGAAAATCCACACTTGTGTGAGATTTGACGACGCTATGTGAAAGCGGG
>JAEELH010000010.1 GCA_016288825.1 Lachnospiraceae bacterium
AAGCAGTTATCCACTATAGAAAACTTATATGAAGATTTGATCCAAAACCATTTTACCAGAGGTGATCTTCTTATCGCTTTGGGTGGAGGTGTTGTAGGTGACATGACCGGATTCGCTGCTGCGACATATCTCAGAGGTATTGACTTTATTCAGGTTCCCACAACCCTTTTATCCCAGGTCGATAGCAGTATAGGTGGTAAGACCGGAGTGGATTTTAAGGGCTACAAGAACATGGTCGGCGCATTTTATATGCCAAAACTTGTTTATATCAATACTAAGGTGCTTTCATCTCTGCCTCCTGAGCAATTTTCCAGCGGTATGGGTGAAGTGTTAAAACACGGTCTGATACGGGATAGGGAGTATTATTACAGTCTGATACAGGACCACGATTCTGTTTTATCTCTGGATGACGCCAGGATCGAATATCTGATCTATACCAGTAATTGTATCAAGGGAACCGTTGTTGCAGAGGATCCTACAGAAAAAGGCGTTAGGGCGATCCTTAATTTCGGCCACACTATTGGTCATGCCATAGAAAAGTGCATGAACTTTTCACTATATCACGGCCAGTGTGTTGCTCTGGGTATGGTTGCAGCCGGTTATATTTCCATGAAACGTGGATATATTTCAACATCCGACTTTAATGATATCAAAAAGGGATTAAGTTCCTATGATCTTCCTACAAAGCTTGCAGACAGCAAAATTTCGTCCCATACTATTCTTGAAACCACAAGATCTGATAAAAAGATGTCTTCAGCCGGGATCAAATTTGTTTTATTAAATACAATCGGAGATGCCTACATTGATGACAGTGTTTCCGATGAAGAGATGATCGAAGCGATTGAGGTACTTATCAATGGATAATAATAATTCAAAATCTGTCAGCGTTATAATGGGCACAGTATTACCAATTGTCTTGTGTGCTGTGCTGGTAGTTCTTGATCAGCTTTCAAAGATCGCCATTCGCTCCGGCATGAAACTCAATGATGATATAGATCTTATAAAGGGTGTTTTTTCAATACATTATATAGAGAATTCCGGAATGGCTTTTTCCATGATGGAAGGTATGACCTGGTTTTTCTACATCGTAACACCGGTTATAGTATTTGGATGTATTTATATATTTGTTCGTTTACCCCGAAAAAGCAGATTAATGCCTCTAGTATGGTGTATTTCCGTACTTGTAGCCGGCGCTGTCGGTAATTACATCGACAGGTTACTCAAAAAAAGCGTAACAGATTTTCTTTATTTTAAGCTGATCAATTTCCCTGTGTTCAACGTAGCAGATATTTATGTAGTTTGTTCAGTTATTGCACTGATCCTTTTACTTCTTTTCTTTTACAAAGAAGGGGAATTGGACGGAGTTATTTAGAATATGTTAGAAGACGAGATCATAATAATCGAAGAGGACGAGTCCGGATCAAGACTTGATATTTATCTGACGGAAAGATATGAGGAATTATCTCGATCCTTCGTATCCGGCAGGATCAAATCAGGTAATATCCGTGTAAACGACAAAAAAGTCAAGTCCGGTTACATACTTAGATCTGGCGATTCCATTCAGATTGATGCAGTAGATCTGACTCCTCCCGAGATTCTTCCCGAAGATATACCTCTGGATATCCTTTATGAAGATGAAGATGTTGCTGTCGTCAACAAGCCTAAGGGAATGGTGGTACATCCTGCTCCCGGTCACTATAGCGGTACTCTTGTCAATGCCCTTATGTACCATATGGGAGACCGCCTTTCTGGCATCAATGGTGTTGCGCGGCCAGGTATCGTACATAGGATCGATATGGATACTTCAGGAGCTCTTCTGATCTGTAAAAATGATACCGCACATAATAAAATAGCCGAACAGATTGCTTCTCACAGTGTCAATCGCCTATACAGAGGAATTATAATAGGACATACAAAAGAAGAGGCCGGGACCTGTGATAAACCCATAGGAAGACATCCTAATGACAGAAAAAAGATGTCCACTAATTCCAGAAAACCTCGTAATGCAGTGACACATTTCCGAACATTGGAATCATTTGATGGATATTCATATATGGAATTTAAGCTGGAAACCGGCAGAACTCACCAGATCAGAGTACATATGTCTGATATCGGACATCCCTTGCTGGGAGATGAGGTTTACGGTACGCCTGATAAGAAATTCAAACTCCAAGGACAGACCTTGCATGCCATGACAATAGGTTTTGTCCACCCTACAACAAACGAATACATGGAATTCTCAGCGCCGCTGCCGGATTATTTTGAGAATTTGCTAAAAAGATTAAGAGGCTGATCATAACGATCAACCTCTTTATTATTAATGGAAACGCTTTATCAACGTTTCCTTAGAAAATCATTTTTTAATTAACATCTGGTAACAATGACTGCGATTACCTATGTTTAAAAAAACGCATCACACCGAATACACGACCAAGTATCTGACAATCAGGAACTATAATGGGGTCCATGGAAGAGTTCTCCGGCTGAAGGCGAATATGACCATCCTCCTTATAGAAGGTTTTAACAGTGGCTGAATCATCAACCAATGCAACAACCATATCGCCATTAGAAGCGCTCTGACAACGCTCAATAAGGATAGTATCTCCATCAAGGATACCTGCCTCGATCATGCTGTCGCCCTTTACACGGAGCATGAAAGTCTCTCCACCGGGAACATACTCTGCGGGAACAGGGAAATAGCTGTCGATATTGTTGATAGCGAGAATAGGCTGACCGGCTGCAACCGTACCCACAACAGGAACATGAACGATCTCTCTGCGCATGAGATTAAAGTTCTCATCAAGGATCTCAATAGCACGGGGCTTGGTAGGATCCCTGTGAATGTATCCATTTTTCTCGAGAGCTTCAAGATGAGAAAAAACAGATGATGTGGACTTAAGGTGAACTGCCTCGCAGATCTCACGTACTGACGGCGGATAACCACGGTTGATTATCTGGGTCTTTAAGTACTCCAGGATCTCGGATTGCTTGGCAGATATTTTACCATATGACATACAAATACCTCCTCGTGCTTCTGATTTACTGCACTAACATCATAGCATATACATTTCCAAAAAGCAAACACATTTTCAGAAAATTTGTTCTTGACAAACGAACGTTCTCGAGTTAATATAATACCGAACAAAGGTTTCGAACATATTTTCAAGTGATTGAGGAGGTTCATTTATGAGAGACATGAGAGTGTTATTTAGGCCAGCTTTGGTGCTTATTCCGGTATTAGCCATCGGTATGCTTTTTATGCTCCGTACACAGGCCTCTTCGCCTTCAGAGAGCATTTGTTATCGTTCTGTACGAATAGAAGAGGGCGACACACTGAATTCCATTTATACGCGTTATCGCGAGGATTCAGGCATCACCCGTTCTGAATTTATCTCATATGTAGTCGATGTTAATGATCTGAAGGATCAGGACCATATTCATTATGATATGTATTTATTGATCCCGGTTACGATCCGTTAGATGAATTATCTTCATTTTTATTAAAATCAACAGCATCCGCCGCAGATCTTTTGTGGTTGTCTTCGATAGCAGCATAGTAGTCGATCGTCGTATTGACGTTTTCATGCCCCAGAACATCTGCCACGAGTCTTATATCCCCGGTCTCGCGGTAGAGGGCAGTACCATAAGTACTGCGCAGTTTATGGGGCGTGATCTTTTTTGTAGGTATGGCGATCATAGCATATTTTTTTACAAGTTTTTCAATAGCATCAACACTGATACGACGTCCCTGCATCGAATAGAACAGAGCCTTTTCGTGCCCCTCTACAGGTCTTATAGCTTCACGTTCGCCCTCTACATAGTCTTTGAGTGCCTCAGCTACAGGAGCACCGAAGTAGATCAGATCCTGTCCTCCACCTTTCCGCACTATTGTTAAAGAATTAACAATAAAATCAATATCATCCAGATCCAGTCCACGACATTCTGATACACGTATCCCTGTTCCTAGCATCAGCGTCAATATTGCAAAGTCTCTCTGCTTTGTCTTGAGCGCATAAACCTTTTGATGTTCACTCATTGTCTGGAATTCAGCGTTTCTGACGGATTCCAGAACACTCAGGACCTCATAATTGTTCATACGAATGATGTTTTTGTCTTTTTTATATTTGGGCAGGTCCACCTGAGCCGTTGGATCACGCTTGATATGCTCATTTTTCAGGTGAAATCTATACATTCCTCTTAGCGGAGCCATTTTACGTGCGATAGCACGATTCTCATTCTCGTGATTGACCTCACCTATGTTGAACTTCAGATAGCGCATGTATTCATAGATATCTTCAGATGAAATATTCTCCAGATCATCCAGTCTAAAATCACAGACTTCATATTTGTCATAATAATGACTGGCTTCTTTGAGGTACATAAAAAACGCCAACAGATCATAACAATAAGAAATCAATGAGCTGGTCTGTGAGGACATTTCCTTGCTGTGTATGTATTCACGGGCGCAATCAGGAAGCATCCGGAGGAGTTCCTTTAGTTTTATTAGTTGTTCCCGTTTCTTTTCCTTATAGTATTCAGAATCTTTACCCATGCTTATATATTATCACTACTCTCATATATAGTCAACTAGCGGATAAACAGATATTTATCCGCTAGTTGGATTACGCTCTTCTGCCAAGCTTTCCAAGCTTTCCAAGCTTTTTGCATATACAGGCATAATTTGTATATTATGGATACATCAATTATTTATTAATTATTTTTTCAATCTCTTGGATTTCTTTTTCAGAAAGCTTACGACGTGATGTAAATGCCGCAAGAAAATGCGGAAGCGATCCCTGAAAAGACTTTTCCACATAATTCTCACTTTGCATGGCGTAGAAGTCGTCGCGGGAAATAAGCACGCGGATGACGCCGTCTTCCTTGGCAAAAATACCACGATTTTCAAACTTTTTGAGAACCGTATATGTAGTTGTACGTTTCCAGGCCAACTCTTTTTCACATATCTCCACAAGTTTTGAAGTAGAGATCCCGGGCTCGGACCAAATTATATCCGCAAAGCGGCTTTCCATTTCCCCTAACTGATAATCTACTGCCATAATTACTCCTGATCATTATTATCTATCTGTCCCATCCATTCAGCAGTACTTGCAGAAGGATGAGAATAAACAATAAACAAAGATACATTACCATCACCCGTTGTGGTAACTATAGTCTCACTGGGAAGATAATCTGTTGTTTGATCCGATGAATTATTTATTGTCTCATCGCGTTCATCGGCATCATAAACATAATAGATATCTTCTTCAGTATTACCGTCCGTTGCTATGATGACATTTTGATCTGTGTCTATCTCCTCACTTGGCAAATATTCTTCAGAAATATCGGAATTTGTATCATTTTCATGAGAAGTATCTGCATTATTTTCCTCATCCTCATCATAGAAATAATAATGTACATCAGTATCGGATGACTCGTCGGTAGTATAACTCTTTTCTACTTCCTCTCCCATTATGGATGAAACAATATTGGTAAAATCAAGGATATCTCCATCATTATTTACCGCGAAAAAACTATAGAAATCCTCGGTAGCTGCGATCTTAAGCGGATCATCTTTCGATAAAACCGTGTACTTTCCTGAGTTTACGTCATAAAGATACCAATATAAAAGGTCAAAATCAGCTTTTTTAATAACATCGCATATATCTTTAGGTCCGATCTCGTACTCACCGGTATACCTTATGCCACCGGTATTTTCGTTATTACATCTCTTATTAAAATAAGATACGGTATACTGAGGCATATCTCTTACTAAAATGTCCTCAAAATTTGCAAATCGCAGATAGTCATATTGATTACTGGATGTCATGATAAGAGTACCAATATGATCAATAGCTTCCATATCATCCGATGCATCTCTTACGGGCTGAAGTATATACCTTTCTGCAAAATCAGATAAAAATGCGTCATCGTCTCCCTCTACCCTCTTCATTCCTCTTTTATCCATATCTGCAATTAACGTTTCGCCATCCATAGTTCTTAGCATATCCAAAGTCAAAAACTCATAATTGGATTCTGACTTCTCTGAAGTAGGCACATCAACTGCAAGATCCTCAGCCGAAGCTCTTGGGCTTGTAATGCCAACAAAGACTACACCAACCAAGATCACGCCACAAAGCAGTGTAACTACTATATTTTTCTTTTTAAACTCCATAATATCCTCGATCCTCCTTTTGGGATTGCCTTCGGAAAAGGCAGGCGGGGCAAAAGCCCCTATCCCACTTGTTGATAGTGCAAGGAGAGCCGTTGCGTAACTTCGTCTGTAATCCTCATCTTGATCCCTGATAACTGCCTCATCACAGGCAGCCTCGATATCTACGGAAAGGAAATAATATACGAGCCATACCGGAAGAACAAACCAGTATACTCCACAAAGTAAAAAGCACATAAGCTTGAGTATAGGATCAGCCCGTCTGATATGCATCATCTCATGTGCTATGATCTTATCTCTTACTTCTAAGGAAATGCCTGAGGGAATATAAACAGCAGGTCTTATAAGACCAAGTACAAATGCAGTATCTATCCCTTTTGCCTCATATACAACTATTCCTTTGTCCGAAATGATACTTCTATCACGAAGTCTCCTGCCAAGTCTGAAAAGACTGACTACGACATAAGTAACTATCAATGCGAAACCAATGATCCATATTGAAAAAACAGCGATACCAAATACAGAAATCCTGTTGCTTTCGTTTGCAGTACTATCGAGATCTGTCTCTTCGCTTTTGATCATATTATTGCCGGTTTCAACTGAGCTGTTACGTATATTTTCATTAGTTGTACGCGGAAGTACCCCTGTCTTAAAAACAACGCGAACATCTCCTGCTTCTGCCCCATCCGTCAATTGTCTGGCAAAACTACCGACTATGTCAGGATACAGACTTGTACTAAAAGTCGCAGGTACAGCCATAGCAACAAGAACGATGATCCATAAAAGTGGAAGCATCCTCTTCGGTGCTCTGATCAGTATAAACAGTCCCCTTACTAAAAGAACTGCAATGATAAGCAGGAAAACCCTGGGTATGTTACCAAGGATAGCAGGAAATACAGACTCCATAAACTCTCCAACCAAATGGGCAAAAAGCCCTAAACTATGAAACGGGTGCACTCCGCTTCATAAATGTGCACATGTCTATACCATATAGACAATTAGTAGTCTATCACCTATAGACAATCTTGTCAACAAATAATATCAACTATATCCGTCACTTCACATCCCAATGCATCAGAAAGAACACTATTTCCAATGAGCATAAACTGTTGTATCTTCCGTAAGCATAACCCTGCGGTAAGAATCTATCTTTTTACCGCCTTCAGGCTCTGTGTACCAACCTGCAAACTTTGCACCGCTCTTGGTTGGTGTAGGCAAAACGCCGTATGCAGAGGTCTTGGCAACAGTCTTGGTTTTTGTCTTTACATTTCCGCCATTAGCGTCAAAAGTCAGCTTTACGATGGTTGCCTCGGATTTTTTGTCCATCCTGACCGGCAATATCTTAACTAGCTTGCCGCAATCACTAACATCAGAGGCACCGGTCTTTGCATTTATCTTGTAAGTATATCTTGAAACATCATTGCACCAGTTTCCGTTAAGTGAATCAATATAAACCGTATTACCCTTTTTCTTAACTCCGGTTACAAGAGCATAATGTCCTTTTTCAAAATGGATCAGATCACCACGCTTAATCTTGTAGCTGCCACCGGCATACTTGGTGTCCTTCCAGTCCTTTCCCTTATCCATAGCTTCATACATGGTATACCCGGGCATGACTTCCTCAGGTGCTCCCGCCATAAGATAACACCATACACAGTATTCGTTGCACCATCCGCCGTAACGATCATCGTTCTTTACAAAAGACAGCCAGAATCTATCAGGCTTTCCGGACATATAATTATATTCGGAATAGTTACCGTTGCCGCATTTACCCGTACCTGAGAGTTTTTTCTTACTATTACTCTCAACATAACCCAGCTGGCTCTCTCCTATCTTGATTGCATCTTCAACATAGTTTCCGGTAAGCTTCACCTTTGTAAGTGCCTTGTAGTATTTCCCCTTTTTGTAAGAAGAACTGAATGTGGAGTTGAAAAATGCAGAGTGCGTAAAAACAAATAAGCCGTCATATTTTATCTTTGACTTATCACCTTCAAACACTATTTTTTCCAGGTTATAGGTATGAGAAAATGCACCATAACTAATCTCCTTAACAGTAGAAGGAATCGTAATACTCTCGAGACTCTCTTTTTCTGCAAAAAGATTTGAACCTATCTTTTTAACGGTAACTCCGTCAATCTCTGAAGGAAGTACAACATCAACAGGATCTCCCTCTATCCATGAAATAGTTCCGTTACTCTTGTCAAATTGTACAGAGCATCCAGGAATGCCTTCTACCTCGCCGTAAAACCATCTTGAATCAGCATCTGCAACAGTAGCGGGTAATCCTATATATGCACAACTAATGGCCATTATTGAAGCCATAACAAGAGCAACTGTCTTTTTCAGTTTCATCTGTTCCCCTCCTATTTCCAATGGGCATAAAGTGTTATATCCTCACCACCACCGTAAGGCATATAGGGTTTTATCTGAACCCCGCCCTCAGGTTCTGTAAACCATCCGACAAATTTATGTCCGCTCCATGTTGCCGCAGGTAAGATGGCATATACTGCACCGTCCGAAATCGGTCTTGATTTTGTTTTTACACTTCCACCGTTGGCATCGAAATTAAGAGTGTGGAAAGAAAGCTTGTCATAATCCGGTGTAAGGAAATACTGAATTTTCCACTCCGAGTAGTATCCCATTCCCTTTCCGGTCTTGGCATTAAATTTCCAGGTGTCATGGTATACCTGATCATTGTCGCCGCCGTCTCTAAATTCCATTGTCATGGTATCTCCACTCTTTTTTAAGGAAACCACAACTATCATATGTCCGCCGGAACTATGGGTAACCCTGCAGACATCTCCTTTTTTAATTGTTATCTTGCCACCTTTTCCGGCATATTTAGTGTCCTCCCAGCTAATTCTATTTTGATATGCATCATCCAAAAGGCTGCGAGGTATTCCTCCCATCTCAAGACACCACTCTGCAAATTCACCGCACCATTTGATGGGATTATTACCATGGAAGTATCCGTATTCGGTGTAATTCTTGGTACTCTTGCTTTTTCCTGAGAGATCCTTGTTACTGCTACCCTCATGATAGCCGTATTGGGACTTGGCAATGTTTATGATATTATTCCTGACATTATCGGTCATTTTAACCTTCATCAGGTTTTTATAATATTTTCCCTTTTTATAACTGGACGAAAAATCACCGCCGATGTTAAACCAATTGTCAAAGGCTTCTTTCATAGAGATGTTGTTTTTATTTCCCTCAAATCTTATATCTAAAAGCCCGGGGCAATTTTTAAATGCGCCCTTCTCTATAGTTGTTACACTGGCAGGAATTGTAATGGACTTAAGCGATGAACACCCCTGAAAAGCGCCTCTACCGATGGTCTTAATAGTGTTTGGCAAAGTAACAGAAGTCAGACCTGTATGCTTATAAAACGCCCATTCATATATTGATTTAACTGTTACACCATTGATCGTTTCGGGAATAACCGCAGAGGTAACTCCCTCATCAGCCCAGGTTATCTCCCCATTTGAGGAATCAAACCAGAGTTTTCCTCCCTCCACTTCATAAGAAACGTCTCCTTTTGCCTGCACAAATGTTGTCGGCACTATAGAGGCAAAAGCCAAAACGACAACCAGAACTATAGATGTAAGTATTCTTTTCATAACCCCTCCCCTTCCATGATAATGCTACTTTACTTTTCCTTTAAATGTATAGCTTATACTCTGTCCGTTAGTCAGCATTAACGTAATCTTGATATTCACTTTCCCGACCTTTTTTCCGGTAAAGTCCATATCAAAATAGTACATCCCCGCATTACTGTCGTAGCTTATACCGTAATCATTGATCTTTTTGATATTTCCCTTACCTGCCGTAATAGAATATGATGCAGATGAAATAA
>JAEELH010000162.1 GCA_016288825.1 Lachnospiraceae bacterium
CCATCAGGGATGCCATAGTTTCAACCGATAAGACAGACATAATCCCCGGATCTAAGGAACTTGCCGGACAGGAATCCACATATGCTTCCGATTATGCCAGCACGCTTATGTTATACAGTGGTCTTAAAGAGATAGAAGACGAGTATGATTATGTGGTTATAGATACGCCCCCGAACCTTGGAGTATTTATGATAAGCGGCCTTATAGCAAGCGACAGCGTGATCGTAGTGGCTGACGCAGAGACATATGCGATCACAGGACTTACTGCCCTTATTGATACCGTCCAAAAGGCCAATAAGGCCAGAAGACCACTTAGTGCAAAGCCTCTCGAGATAGAGGGCGTTTTACTTACGATGTACAACAAGGAGCACGCACTGGACAGAAAGGTTGCAGAAAAGCTCAGTGATCAGCTGGGCCCCCTCAACCTTCGAATGCTCGATTCTGTCATCGGCTATAGCCAGGAGCTTAAAAATGCGCAGGAAAGAGAGCAGACGATCTACGAGTACAGACCCAAATCCAAAGGTGCCATTGATTATGCTAATCTTGTTGCAGAGATAGTAAAGAAGTTTGGTTAAGGAGGGTAGCATGTCGTCAAAGAAAAACTCAGCAGATATTTTTGCAGCAATACAGTCTGCCGCAGAATCCCAGGCTGAAGCTAAAAATGTGAAAAAACCTGAGGCTGCAAGATCAAAAGATACTAAAAAAGCAGCTCCCCCTACAGCCTCATCAAAAAAGACCACTCCGGCAAAAGAACCTGCCTTGGAAGTAAAAGAAAAGACTAAAGAGGAGACCAAGGAAACCGTTCAGGAGCCGGCAGAACCTGTTAAAAAGGTAACATCCGGCATAACTATCCCCATGGGAAAGAGCAAGACCACAAGGGCAGTAGCAAAAACTTTTTATCTTGATGCGGATTCTCATGAAAAGCTTCTGGGATGGATGGAAAAGTATAACCAAAGCGCAAGCCGAATCATAAATGAACTTATCCGACAGGTTGATCTGTAAAAGACATCCTTCGCCGGAATTTTTGATAGATCAATATTATAAGGATACCAACAACTAAAATTAATTTATATTTATGTTTTTTTTGAAAAGCTCGAAATCCTATATTTCCGAGCTTTTCTTGTGTTTTACGCAGAATATGGAACCTATTATAACGAATAATATACTTGTAAAGGGGAAAAAAAGATCGATCATCAGGAATGATATACTTGTTATTCCGAAGGAAATACTTGTTGTATAGGTAAATCCTTCGGGATGATAGGTATTTTTATCGGTTTTAACCGCTAAAGAAGGGCATTTTGGGGGAGTTTATGGATCAAATTGAGAGTAAGTTCAACTGAAATTCCGAAGATTTGACCTTATTGCGAAAAAATACACGGTAAATTTTTCTGGATTATAGGTAAAACTTTCGGAATTCAAAGAGATCGTAATTGTAGATTAATTTTAAAATGCCTAATTTTGCTGGCTTTTTTAGGCATTATTAAAGAAGGTGACCAGTATTTTTAAATACGCCGGATCATTAGCTTGTTCCGGTATTTTATTCGTAATAATAAGTAAAATATTCGGAATATGGCGTATATTATTCGGGATAAGCCACGGTTTTTCCTAAAAACAGGCATATATAAGGGCTTTCTTGTAAGTAAATTATTCGGGATACACTTGCTAATTACGAAAGATTTACTTATAATATGCAAGGTAGAAGTGATCTTCAGTATTTTTTTCGTAATAAGGAGAAGTAATGGAAGAAAGAGAGTACGATCCCTTTCAGAGTATGTCCCTGCAAAAGTCCAATGTTCTGGTTTCGGCAAAGTATAGTTCTACGCTCATCGAAAACCAGATCATGGCCATTGCCCTTACCAGGATAGAGGCCAGTGCGCGTAATTCCGGATCTCTTACTGCAACGCTGTATCCGGGGGAATTAAAGCGACTTGTGGGGGATCCATCCAATATTTATAAGACGCTTAAGCGTGTCAGCCGTGTTATGACCGGACATACCTTTTTTATAGAGGATGGCAAGGGAAACTTTAGGGCCAGCGCCATCGTCAAGGATGCGATCTACAATGACGGTACTTTTAAGATATATCTTAATGAGAGCATAAGAGAGCATATCCTGGGACTGGAGAAGAATTTTACCACATATGAGCTTTCTGTCCTTACGGATTTCAAGAAAAATGCTTCCTTCCGTATTTATGAGCTTCTTAAGAGCCATATTTACAAGAGCAGACCGGATGTTGACGGTGGCAGGGTGGACGTTGTATATAATCTTTCCGAACTCCGCTTTACCATCGGTCTGGCGGACAGTGATGATCCCGAGGTTAAAGCTGCAATGTCGCATATGAACAAGGAGATAGACTGGGATCTTTTATACAAAAAACTTGAAGAAAAGGACAAGGCGGACAGAGCGAAGGGGTATAAGGCAGCAAAGTATCTTAAGTACAGGGGTTGGTCGGATTTTACCAGATTTGTTATAGATCCGGCCCAGGAAGAACTTAAGAAAAAGAGCAATATCAGATTTGAATATGAGGAGGGTAAGAAAAAAGGCAAGAGAGTTTTGGAGATAGTATTTCATATATATCCCAATACTCCTGAAAACGAAGATATTATCGCTCAAAAGAGCCGCATAATTGATGAAAACCGTCAGCTTGAGCTTCCGAGGGATCAGTTCCCGATATTTTATGAACGTTACTCAGGACACAATGGCCTTGAAAAGGAGGACCTGGATCTTTTGCTTGAGAGAGCAGGCTATGACGAGGCCAAGGTAGAGAGGGCGATCGCTCTTGCTGATCAGCAGGGGCATATTTCCAATTATATGGGATGGCTTATAAAAGCTATAGAGGGCGGATATAAGACTACAGCCACAATTGATGGCGACAGCGTCAGAGCAGAGGTCGTGACAAACGTTAAAAAGGAATTCGAAGACAATTATGATGATACGGCCAAAAGAGTATGGGGCAGGGTCAAGACCAAGGAGGATTTTGCTGAATTTGTGCGCATCCTCGAGAGTAAAAAGGTAACAATAGAACAGCTTGAGGATCTCTATGATGCATCCGAAAGAACAGAGCTGTATTACGGATGGAAACGAGACGGAGCCATAAGACTTTAATAATTTAAAAATAGCGGTAAAATGAGGCGTGAGATACTAAATGTAGTATTGGTTGTAAAATGTCTCAACTATATAGAGAGGGTGCCACAAAGGCACTCTCTTTTTTAGTTTTTAGATGGTAGCAATCAAAAACCAAAACCGTTATAATGAGACTATATCGGTGTTAGTAGACATGGCACGAAAGGAAATCCTATGAAAAAAGCCATTTCACTTTTATTGGTTGGTGCCTTGGTATTTATGAGTGGATGCTCTGTAAAGGTCAACTTTAGATCGGATTCGGATAACGTAAATCATAAAGTGATAATCGATACGGATACAGGAGCGGATGACGGTGCTGCACTGATCTTGGCAGCCAGCGCAAAAACCATTGATATTTTGGGAGTGACTACCCTTGTTGGCAATGTAGATCTTGAGCAGGGTACTAAAAATGCAATTGCGGCACTTGAAGTTGCAGGATGCGATGCTCCTGTATACAAGGGTTCGGAAGATACATATAATGGCAGGATAGTAGACGCTTTCAGTGTTTTCGGAGAGGACGGAATGGGAGATGCGAATCTTATCCATCCTGTCGGAGAAGCTAAGGAGCAGGATGCGGTTTCATTCATCCTGGATACTGTAAGGAACAATCCCGGAGAGATTGAGATAGTAGCCCTAGGGCCGGCAACCAATATTGCCAAGGCAATAAAGGAGGATCCAGAGACTATGAAGCAGGTTAAGATGATCTGGTCTTTGGGAAGTGCAGGACTTGGACCGGGCAATGCTACTCCCGTTGCGGAGTTTAATGTTTATCATGATGCAGAGGCATATAAAGTCATGCTTGATTCCGGGCTGCCCATTACCGTAGTCGGACTTGACAGTTGCGACGGAGAGGCACAGTGGACCGGAGAACAGTTTAAGGAGCTGGAGGCATCCGGAAAGGCTGGAAAGTTTATAACAGCTTCGTTTGCAAAGATAAGGGAGTTTTACGCAAACAACGGCGCCGGAGACAATGTTATGAACTGTGATCCTGCGTTGGTAATGTGTCTTGCGGATCCGGATTTTGTAAAAGAAACCGTATCTGTGCACGGCAGTTGTATCACTGATGAGGGTGAGACCTATGGGCAGGTGATCTTTTACAAAGAGGGCTTTACCTATGATGTAGCTCAAAACGACTTTGATTACAATGTGACCCTTGTTTCAAATGTTGATAAGGCGGGATATTTTACCAGGTATAAGGAAACTATTAGCAAATAGAAAGATGTCATAGATATGGATGAGAATAACAGAAAGTATAACCATTCTCTTCGCCGATCAATAATAACGGTAACTGCCCTTATAGTTTGGCTTACATGTATTATTATGGGCGCCATTAGCAGCGTAAGGTATCAGGTAGATTCTCTGAAGTTGTTCCAAAGATATGAAAGAGATGCCCTTAATTATATGGCAAGGCTGATCGATGCAGAAGATCTGAAAAAATGTATTGAAACCGGAGAAAGGTCTGAGAAGTATCAGATACTTCAGAAGGTGGCAGATGATCTTAAGGAAACCCATAGTCTGCAGTATCTTTATATTATAAAGCCGCTTAAGGCTGAACCTCCGGATAATATGATGGATGTTCTGGCAGCCTGTACCGATCAGGAGAGAGAAGAGACACCGGATGAACTTACAGATCTGGGGAGGCTTACAGGGGATAAGTATCCTCAGGTGGTGGCAGCTCAGTATCTGAAAAGGATGGACACGGATCCTACGGTGACTTTCTTTAGAAATGATACGGATTTCGGGATGATATATACGGGGATACGGCCTATCCTTGACAAGGATGGGAAGCCCATAGCGGTTATCTGTGCGGACATCCCTATAAATGATATATATGAAAACTTCATAAGTAATCTGCTCTTCTCCATCGGGATGGCGATAATCATAAGTTCTCTTATGCTTGTTGCTCTTTACCGGTGGATTGAGGGAAGGCTACTCATCCCTATTGATAAGCTTCGAAGCTATGTTGTAGAGTTTGAGAAACGGTGCCGCGATCATTTGGATGCAAGCGAACTTGTAATTGATGCACCGGATATCGATACGAAAGATGAGCTGGAGGCACTTGCTGATACGTTTACTGACATGACAGAAGATGTAAAAAGTTATGCCAGTGATCTGACTCACACCAAAAAGCGCCTTAGTTCCATGAAGGACAAGATGCTTACCATGGACATTTTGGCTTATCGAGACGGATTGACGGATGCCGGAAATAAGGCAGCATATATGAAGATGTCAGAGGGACTTGACGGAGACATTCTTTTGGATGAGGCGGAGTTTTCCGTTGTAATGATAGATCTGAATTATCTTAAGGTCGTTAATGATAAGTACGGACATGATAAGGGGGATGCATACATCAAGAAGATGTATGAGATGATCAGTGAGGTCTTCGTTGATTCACCGCTTTTTAGGATCGGCGGCGACGAATTTGTTGTTATTGCAGAGGGGCGTGAGCATAAAAATTGCAAAGAACTAGTTGAAACGCTTCAGGCACGCATGGAGGAACTATCCAAGGATAAATCGCTGTCAAGATGGGAGAGCATTTCGGCAGCCATTGGTTATTCGGCATTTGATCCAAATACAGATATCAGCGTAGAAGATGTCTTTAAACGTGCGGATAACCTTATGTATGAAAACAAAAAAGCGATGCACGCATTGCGAAAGGATTAGCAAAGAAAAGGGGGATCATATGGCAATTGAGCAGGTAAAGCCGTTGTTTGCGGAACTGGAAACATCTTTTGACAGGATCGAGGAGAAGTTTGAAACAGATCCGGCAGGCATAGACTACCGTTTTCGTGATGTTTTTGTTACTGACGCGATCAAGATAATATCATACCTTTCGGCCGTAGATGGTATTCCTGCCGAAAAAGAGAGGGCCTATCTTAGCGAGCTTACGGGTTTTGCGATCGACGAGGATAAGATGGATCTTATCAATGATCGTTATAATTTTACTGATGCAGAGGCCCGGACATTTTTTGTCTTACAGCCCTTAAAATCCTTTTTGCTGTGCCTTTGGGGGGACAAGACCTTTTCGGAGGCAGGAGAAGAATCCGTTATGTATGACAGCCTTAAGGACTTTTATCGTAAGGTTGGTATAGATGTCATCACTGTAGACGGTGAGGTTTCCATGGATGCGGCTAGCGATCTGAAATCCTTCCTTGCAGCGCTAGATGTTACGGCAAAGTCTGCGTTGGAGGATCCGGAGTTCAAGATAGATCCTACCTTGGAGGAGGCAGATCGGTTTGACTTTCTGGTAGCGGCTGAAGAGGCGGTTATCCCTGAGGAACCCGCTGTGGAAATACCGGTTGAAGAGCCGGCAGTCGAGGTTCCTGTTGAGGAAGTTGTAGCAGAGGAGCCTGTGGCAGAAGAACCGGCAGCTGAGATTCCGGTTGAGGAAGTAGTTTCAGAAGAGCCGGTGGCTGAGGTTCCTGTAGAGGAGGTTGCTGTGGAAGAGCCTGCGGTAGAGATTCCTGTAGAGGACATTGCAGTAGATGTGCCTGAAGACATAATGGCGGAGATCCACGTTGATGAAGAGCCGGTTTTGGAGGAGCCTGCAGTAGAGATACCCGCAGAAGAGGCTGCGCCGGAGGAACCCGCTGTGGAAATACCGGTAGAAGATCTTGCTGCGGAGATATCTGTGGAGGAGCCTGTGGCAGATATTCCCGTAGAAGATCTTGCAGCGGAAATGCCTGCGGAGGAAGTTATAGCGGAGGAGCCGATTGCCGAGATCCCTGTAGAGGAAGCTATTCCGGAAGTACCGGAGGACCTCATGGCGGAGATCCATTTAGAAGAGGAACCGGTAGCAGAAGAGCCTGTGACTGAAGAACCGGCCCTAGAGATACCTGTAGAAGAACTGGCGGCAGAGATGCCTGTGGAAGAGCCTTCAGATGAGATCCCCTTAGAGGATCTGGATACTGAGATATCATTGGATGAGGTTGCGCTTGAAGAGCCTGCGGAGGAGGAACCTGCAGAAGAGGAGCCCATCCCGGATGAGCTTCTTGCTACGGAAGATTGGACAGAAGTTGAAAAGCTGGAGGACTTTGTGCAGGAAGCAGATGATATAGATGATACATCCACAGAGATATCCATACCGGGTGCATTTTCCGTAGAGGATGTCTTTGCAAATGTATCCTTTGTTACAGCGGAGGTTGTAGAGCGAAGGCATCTTGAGATATCCATAGGTGAGAACGGAAGCAGTTATATAGCTATCATGCTTTCTCCGGAGCAGATCGATGAGCTGTTTGATATTTCTGCTTCAGATAATATGCCGGCTATGATAATCGGAAATCAGGTAAGCATTGGCTTTGGAGATGGGGTTATAACAAGGAACCTTACGACCGGAGATAGAAGTGAAAAGCCTTCTACCCCCGAGATAGTTTCCGGTATCAATCAGAGTATCATACAGACGGCCCAGATAAACCTGGAGAGCTCAAAAACCGGTAAGGCAACGACAGCTGCACTGGATCATATCTTTAACCTTATCAATGATCCTGGTAATTGCGGCAGGCTTAATGATATTTTATCCTCATTTGGAAGCAGACTTTCCGTTCAGGAGGATGGCATGGGACACTTTGCAGTAGTGGATCAAAACCACGCATTGCACTCGATTGCGGAAGCGCTTCTTCAGATTGACAGAGAAGCTTGAGGTAAATAGAACTAAAGGAGGCTGTCACACTAGAAAGATCAGTGTGGCAGCCTCCTTTTATGTCGTGTTTCTTTCGGTGCAAGTTTTTTCTACGTAAAATATTTATAAGATCAGAAGCCCAGGCTTTCGCCCACAAGTATTACATGGATCCTGTCATTGTGACGGGAATATCTGGTTATAAGGAATTGGCAGCAGATGGTATCCGGGGATTTGCAGTCGGCACATGAACCGTTAACGGAGCAGGGCGTCTTGAGGCCAAAACGTTGCGCATTGGTAGGAGCTGCTATGCTCCGTGCTCTTTTTATGGCGCTGTCTACATCGTAGGCAACTTTGTTCATTCCAATGATAAAAAGAACCTTTTTGGGGCCGAAAGCTATAGCGGAAACACGGTTGGAATTGCCGTCGATATTAACAAGGATGCCGTCTTCGGTGATGGCATTGGCGCTGGAAATAAAAAAGTCGCTGTCGTAGGCCATAAGAGCTGCTGCCCTGGGATCAGCGGCAGTATCTCTGTCTAGGTATTCGTAGTTGCCTTCCTGAAGGGCCTTGATAAGTCCGATCTCATGAGCGCTCATAACACCACCGTTGGTAACACGGCTGCCCTCCGGGATGAGAGAAAGAGCCAGCTTTTTTGCCTCCTCGGCAGTGGGGGCATAGTAGCCGGTCATATTTCGGCTTTCTAGGCCTTTTATTATCTTTTGGGATAAAAGTTCATATCTTTTGATGATGTTTTCGTTCATGTCATGATCTCCTTTTCAGTATGAAATCCCTTTTTTGTTACTGCTTTAAACAGTATAGGTGCTGCGAAGGTTTATTGCAAGATAAATCCCGAGCACATGGCGACATGCAGAATACATCAGATGACGTATTATTGCTTTATCTTTTGGCGAATTTTCAGTATAATAAAAAGATATTCATCTAATTATTTGTCTACTTTAGCAAGAAGAAACGCAATCCGCTACTTTCAAGGAGGTTTGTATGCGAAAGAACGTGGTGATCATAAGTGCCGCAGAGACTTTTTCTGTAAGAGGCATAGAGACAAAGCTGCAGGGGATAGGAGTAAGTTCTGTGTACTCACCGCCAAAGGTTGTGGAGCTTAAACCGGTACTTGACACGTCGGATCTTATCATTCTTTATACGGATGAGGATGTTAAGAAAAAGACAGACCTTCTCATATTTTTGAAGGATCATTGCTTTGAGACTGACAGGAAGATCATGGTAATAGGTTCAAGGGCCGAATATGATGTGGTGGTAGGGATCATCCCCGGGGAATATATAGTCGGGTTTTTCGACAGGCCGCTTGTGATGGAAAAATTCCTTGATGCGGTTGAGAATCTCTTTTCAAATGTACAGGTTAAGAGAAAAAGCATCCTGATCGTGGATGATAATGTAACCTATATGAGTATGATCATGGACTGGCTTAGAGACTCTTATCGCGTATCCGTGGCAAATTCCGGGATGCAGGCCATAACCTGGCTGGCAACCAATCATGCGGATCTTATCCTTTTGGATTATGAGATGCCTATTACTACAGGACCGCAGGTGCTCGAGATGATAAGATCTCAGGTAGAGTTTGCTGATATTCCCGTTATGTTCCTGACAGGAGTAAGTGACAGAGATAGTATCATAAAAGTCATGTCGCTTAAGCCGGCGGATTATTTGCTAAAAACCATTGATAAGAAAGGGCTGCGTGAAAAACTTGATAACTTCTTTCAGTCAAGGAATTAGGAACCGGAGGGGAAATACGTAATGGGTAATCTCAGGAAGCTTATTTCAATAATACTGACACTGGGTATGCTGATGCTGGCAGCTACTACGGCGCCATGGCAAAAGGAACCGGTATATGCGGCCGGAGCCAACAGTGAAAGCAGTGCGCTTTCAGTGGATCCTGTGGGCCGTAAGGAGGGGTATTCTGCTGTTTTATATAACAATACCAATGGCTTGCCCACTTCCGAGGCCAATGATATCGTTGAGACCAGTGATGGCTTTATCTGGATAGGAAGTTACGCGGGATTGATACGCTATGACGGTAATACTTTTGAGCGTATGTTCTACAAGGACGGTATTTCCAGTATCAAGAGCCTTTTTGTAGACAGCAGACAGCGCCTGTGGATTGGGACCAATGATAACGGCGTGGCTGTACTTGAACGTGGTGAGCTTAAAAAGTGGGGCAAGCTCGATGGCATGAAATCTGCTCACACCAAGGACATCACTGAGGATTCGGACGGCAATATCTATATCGCTACCACCAGCGGGATCATGATGATAGATCCGGAGGACAACCTGAGTGTCATGGAGGATCCTGAGATAGCTGATGCGGACATGTGGGCTATCATGCAGGGAAGAGACGGTATAATTTACGGCACCACTAATTCGGGTGATCTTATGATGCTTAAAAGCGGTAAGCTTTTAAGGTTTATCAGTACAGAAGAAAACCTTTTGGGCGGGGTTGGATATATCCTTCCTGATCCGGATAATCCGGGATGTATATATCAGGAGGCACCTGACCTGGGGCTTTATCATGTAGATCTCAACGATGGCTTTAAGGTCCTTAAAAAGATTGATATAGATCCTCTTAGCTATCTTATGTATATGGATTACATAGATGGTAAGATCTGGATCTGTGCGGGAAACGGCATTGGGGTTTTAGAGGGTGAGAGTTTTACTCTTCTTGATAATCTTCCCATGCGCAACAACGTGGGCCATGTAATGACGGATTATCTTGGAAACCTGTGGTTTACCTCCACACGTCAGGGCGTAATGAAGATAGTTCCCAACCGATTTTCGGATATTTTTGCGCGCTTCGATCTGCAAGGAACCGTGGTCAATTCCACCTGCATGAGTGAGGGAAAACTGTTTGTCGGGACGGATACCGGGCTTTTGGTGCTTGGCCCTACCGGGCCGATGTCAAAGGTCCCCTTGGCTAAGGCGCAGACGGCGCTTGGGGTGTCCCTTCAGACAGATGATCTTATCAGCTTGCTTGATGGATGCCGTATACGTTCTATCATACGGGACAGTCGTGACCGTTTGTGGATCTCAACTTGGCGGACCAACGGTCTTATTTGTTATGACCATGGTGAGGTTACGGAGTATAACAAAGAGGAAGGTCTATTGACAGATGATCTTCGTGCCGTTTATGAAAAAGAAGACGGCTCGATCCTTGTTGTGCTTACAGGCGGAGCTAATGTTATAAAGGATGGTAAGGTTGTAGAAGCCTATACCGAAGAAGACGGTATAACCAATACAGAGAGCCTGACCATTTGCGAGGGCTTAAACGGAGAGACTGTTATAGGCAGCAACGGAGGCGGTATCTATGTATTTGGTAAGGACGGGATGCGGGTCATCGATATTGAGCAGGGGCTTCCGTCGGATATTGTTATGCGCCTTAAGCCGGATAAGAAAAGGAACGTTATCTGGATCGTTACCAGTAGCGCTATCGCCTACATGACTCCTGACTATCAGGTGACGACAATAAAGGAGTTTCCTTATACCAACAACTTTGATCTTTATGAGAACAGTAAAGGGGACATGTGGGTACTTAGCAGTAACGGTATCTATGTTGTTCCGGCTGATGAACTGATCGCAAACGGAGAGATCAATACTGTATATTACAGTATATCAAATGGACTTCCCTGCATAACTACCGCAAATTCTTACAGTGAACTTACGGCGGAGGGAGATCTGTACATAGCGGGCAGTACCGGTGTGGGTAAGGTCAATATTGATGAATCTTTTGAAAATGTCAATGATCTTAAAGCAACGGTACCTTTTGTGGAAGTAGATGGACAGACTATTTATCCTGATGGATCAGGGGAGTTCACCATCCCTTCCAGTGCCCGAAAGATTACTATCCACAGTTTTGTATTCAATTATTCTCTGAACAATCCCCAGGTAAGCTGTAAATTGGATGGTTTTGACAGCAAGAGTACCACTGTAAACCGAAGCGAGATGGTACCGGTGGATTATACCAACCTGCCGGGCGGGACCTATACATATACCATGCAGCTTAGGGATTCCATGGGTAGGGGTAATAAGGAGGTTACGGTAAGGATCATCAAGGAAAAGAAGCTTTATGAGCGGACCTGGTTTATGATCATCGCAGGTCTTTTGATCCTTTTGGCTATCGAAGAAATAATACGTTTCTTTGTAAGAAGAAACATGCGAAAACTGGAGGAGCGGAACCGTGAGACTATGCGGCAGAACCAGATCCTTCAGGAAAGCGAAAAGAAACTTAAGGCCCAGATGGATATCATATCATCTATAGCCAGCGTATATAATTCTATGTACGAGATCGATCTTGAGCATAATTCATACAAGGAGCTTAAGGGCGGTTATGTATCTGATAATGATATTGTAGTAAGCGAAGAGGTAGATATTCAGCAGATAATAGATCAGATGATCCGGGCTACCATAGATGCATCCTGCATAAATCAAGAGTTGTTAGATGAGCTTCGGATGTCAGACATAGATGAAAATATGCGAGATACGGATATCTGGACAAGAGAGGTTATGAATCCTTCAAAGCAGTGGAGACGAGGCAGGATCATAGTTTCAAACAGGGATGTCGATGGTCACATAAGAAAGATACTTTGGGTATCTGAGGACATCGATAAGGAAAAGAAAGATCGCGAGCGTCTTATCGATATGTCAGAGCGTGCCATGGCTGCAAGCGAGGCTAAGTCTTCTTTCCTTTCAAATATGTCTCACGAGATACGTACACCTATCAATGCGGTCCTAGGCATGAATGAGATGATACTTAGGGAGAGCAGTGAGGATAGTGTCATCGAGTATGCTCAGAGTGTCCGTACAGCAGGTAATACTCTCCTTGGGATCATTAATGACATCCTTGATTTTTCCAAGATCGAGGCGGGAAAGATGGAGATCCTTCCGGTGGAGTATGATCTTTCTTCCGTGATCAATGATCTTGTCAATATGATCCAGACCAGGGTTGAGGATAAGGGACTTCTCCTTAAACTGGAGATAAGCGAGGATGTTCCCAAGCTTTTGTACGGTGATGAGGTCCGCATAAAGCAGGTCATTACCAATATCCTTACCAATGCCGCAAAGTATACAGAAAAGGGAAACGTTACTTTCTGCGTGGACTTTGAGAAAACCGAAAAGGAAGATCAGATAGCGCTTAAAGTGGCGGTAAAAGATACAGGTATCGGTATAAAGCCTGAAGATATGGCTAAGCTTTTCTCGAAGTTTGACCGTATTGAGGAAGAGCGTAATCGCCATGTTGAGGGCACGGGACTTGGAATGAGTATTACCAAGAAGTTGCTTGAGATGATGGGCAGCTCTCTTGAGGTTGAAAGTGTATACGGAGAAGGTTCTGTATTTTCATTTAGGCTTATGCAGCGCGTTGTAAAGTGGGAGCCTCTCGGTGATTATGAGGCGGCTTATCGCGCGGCGTTATCCGAGCGCACAAAGTACAAAGAAAAGTTTACGGCTCCGGAGGCATTGGTGCTGGTGGTGGATGATACGCCCATGAACCTTACGGTGTTTAAGAGTCTTCTTAAAATGACGAAGGTTCAGATAGAAACCTCGGAAAGAGGAGAAGATGCGATCCGCCTTGCGGCTGAAAAGAAATATGACATTCTTTTCCTTGATCATATGATGCCAGATAAGGACGGGATTGAAACGCTTCATGAGATGAGGGATCTGAGCGGTAGTCCGAATTCGGACACGCCGGCCATTTGCCTTACGGCTAATGCCATATCGGGGGCAAGAGAAAAGTATCTGGCGGCAGGTTTTGACGATTACCTGACCAAGCCTATTGATGCTGAAAAGCTTGAGGAAATGCTAATACATTACCTACCGGAGGATAAGGTAAAGATTTCATCCGGAGAAGATGTATATGAGGAGCCACAGGAGGATGCAAAGGAGGCTTTACCCGATTGGATCCAAAGCTGTGAGGCCCTGGATCCGAAGGAGGGTATAAAGTATTGCGGTGGAACGGAAGAATTCCTTACAGTTCTTACCAGTTTCTATTCGGAGATCCGCCGGAAAGCGGATAGGATCGAGGAACTATACCGGGCAGAAGATCTTAGAAATTATACAGTAGAAGTCCACGCCCTTAAGTCGTCTGCGCGTATAATCGGCGCAGGGGAACTATCCGAAAAGGCCAGGCTTTTGGAAGATGCCGGAAAAGAGGAAAATACCGGATATATCAGGGAAAATACGGACGAGCTGCTTAGGCAGTATCGCTCATATGTTGATATCCTCTCTCCTATAGCTGCCGATGATGACGATCTTCCGGAAATCCCGCCGGAGGTTCTTTCCGACGCCTATGCCGGTCTAGCTGAGTTTGCAGGGGATATGGACTACGAGCTGGCCCGCATGGTCATGCAATCCGTGAAAGAATACAAACTACCACCGGAGGATAAAAAGCGTTTTGATGAGATTTCCGAAAAGCTATCTCAACTGGACTGGGATGGCATAAAGAGTATCCTGCAGGGCATCTAAAAAAAAGGAAAGTGCCTGGTGTGGGTCATTTGAATGACATAAAGGGGTAAAATATGGCTGACAATTATTCAGAGGGCTTGGGAGAGAGGTCGGAACGTACAATGATCACAGATATCATATAAATATCATATATTTATCACATAATTTGCTGTTATATTGAAGAACAGCCTGCACTTGCAGGATAAAAAGGAAGGTCGGTTATGGATATACAGTATTTATTATGGCTTCAGGATATTAGGATGGCAACGGGGGGTATGTTTGATGAGTTTTTCAATGCCCTCTCGAAGTTTGCGGTTGATATATTGCCGTTTTTGCCGCTTGTAGTCTTTTGGTGCGTTGATAAGAGATGGGGCTATATCTTTCTTACAAACCATTGGACAGGTGAGCTTATAAATAGTATCATTAAATTAACAGTTTGTGCGTATCGGCCATGGGTGAGATCGGTCCAGATCAAACCTGCCGGAGATTCCAAAGTGGCGGCTACCGGGTATTCTTTTCCAAGTGGTCATACCCGGACTGCGACCACGATCTATGGTACCATTATTACTTGGAAGAAGGACAAGCACAAGGTGATCGCCTTTATTTGCGGAGTGCTGATCTTTTTGACCGCTTTTTCCAGGAACTATCTGGGAGTACACACGCCCCAGGACGTAATAGTCGGATTTGTGGAATCCATCATTATTATCAGTTTGATAGGGTATCTGGAGAACAAGATCCGTGATAACAATAAGATCCTGGATATCTTGTCTTTGGTCGGTATATTGGCAGTCATAGCGTCATTGGTGTATATCCAGCTTAAACCTTATCCCATGGCATATGATTCGACAGGGGCACTTCTTGTAGATCCTCAGAAGATGATGAATGATGGCTTTAAAGCTTGCGGAGCATTTTTGGGCTTTATCATAGGAAGCATTATAGAGAGGTATGTTATCCATTATGAGATCCCTGTGGGTTCAAAAAGTCTTCCGTTTATGACCTGCATAGGTGTAGGACTCGCCATGGCATGGAAGGATCTTTTTGCACCGGCGACCATCGTTATTGCCTTTGGAGGGCACTGGGGGAATTTCATATCCCGATTTTTGATGCTTATCTTTGTTATGTGTATCTGGCCTGCGGTGATTCAAAACAAATGTAAAAAGGAAAAGAAAAAGGCTGGTGTGGCAAAAGTGCAGGAACTGTAGGGGAACGAGTATTAGGGGTTTTTATTTGAAATGAACAATAAGAAGGATAATTTGGGGAGTAATAAAAAAAGGAACGCTTTTATATCTGCGCTTATTTGTTTGATCCTGCTTATGGTGTTCTATGGTGTCATTTTTAAAAATGACATGGAGTTCAATAAAGAGCGATACTCTTATATCGCAAAGAATGAGGCGGAACACATTATTACAACTGTTGACTGCGTAGTGTCACGGATCCATACCCTTAAGGTGATGGTGCAGGAAAATGACGGGGACATATCCTGGTTTGATACCGTTGCCGAGGAATTATATGTTTCTGTGAAGGATGATACCGGAGTCTCACTTAAAAATTATGCGTTAGCGCCAAAGGGTGTGGTATCGGACGTTTATCCGCTTGAAGGAAATGAAAGCCTGATAGGATTTGATTTTCTTGACACAAGCCGCGAAGGAAATCTCGAGGCGAAAGAGGCATACGATAATGGAACCACCATACTTACGAATCCCTTTGAACTCGTACAGGGAGGGATCGGTATGGGCGCCAGGGAGCCTGTTACCCTGCGGAATGATGACACCGGTTCTCCCTGGGGATTGGTAGCGGTTACCATCGATTTTGATAATCTGATCGAAGTACTTGGACTGGAAAACCTTCACGGCATGGGAGCGAATTATTCATTATCCTATATCGATTCGGATGGAAATCCTCATTTTTTCCATGGAGACGGTAATCTTGGCGATGATACGGTAAAAACTCAATTTGAAGTCCGCAATCTGACATGGCAAATTGAAATGAAGCCGATAAAAGGCTGGTATTCATTATGGGAAATAGGTTTGTCTTTGCTTATTATTCTGGTCATTTCCGGATTTGTTGGAATTTTAACGTATGTGGCCCTTGAACTTCGTGAGCGTAGTGCCGTAATGCGACGCTTATCCACTATTGATACCCTGACCGGTTGTTATAACCGCAGAGCATATGATGAAAAGATGCTGGAGATTGCCCAAAATGGAGTAGATGATGATTTTGTTTATGTATCTGCAGATGTAAATGGGCTGAAGCATGTAAACGATACGCTGGGACATTCTGCCGGGGATGAGATGCTTTCCGGTGCTACTTCCTGTATGATGGAAGGGTTTGGCCCTTATGGAAGCGTATATCGTATCGGTGGAGACGAATTTGCTGCATTGATACATGCAGACAAAGAGACGTTTACAGAGATTATGGAAAAAGTCTATTCAAGCATAGAAAATTGGAGGGGCAAGAAAGTAGAAAAGGTGTCTGTTTCCATTGGATATGCTTCACATCGGCAATATCCGGAAATGAAGATCGAGGAACTGAATAAAACCGCAGACAGAATGATGTATGTCGAAAAAGAAGA
>JAEELH010000163.1 GCA_016288825.1 Lachnospiraceae bacterium
AAAGATAATAAATGCCAGCACCAGTGCCACAATTATAAAGAGTTTTCTATCCCACTCAAGGGGATTTCTAAGTTTTGTCATAATAATGTACCTCGTTGATGACAAACCACTCATTAGTAGCTATAATATATAAGTTATACTAACATATTAAGGAGTTGTTATGAAGCAGTTTATAAAAGATTCTTTCAAAAAAGCTATGCCACTGTTCCTGGGACTAGGCATGGCTATAGTTTTGTTTTTTATCATATTCAGATACAACGGCCTGCATTCAGGCTTTAATCGGATAATCGTCATCCTAAAGCCCTTTATCTATGGCGGTGTTATGGCGTACCTGCTCAAAACACCCTACAACTGGATAGAAAAAAAACTGATCGGCTTGCTTTCCGAAAAAAGGGCAGGTCTGGTAAGGATCCTTTCCGTGATCATAGTGATGGTACTGTCACTGGCCGTCATCTATGTTTTATTATCAATGGTTATCCCTGCACTTGCCCGCAGTGTCATTTCCATCGCAAGAGAAATTCCTCCTGCCCTTACACGATTTGAAGTGATGATCTCGGAATATACCACCAATAATCAGGTCTTGGACAACTACATAGATGAAGCCATAAACTCTTTCAAGACCAATGGCGTTGACTGGCTCCGCAGTAATATCCTTCCCAGTCTTCAGGGCATGATGGGGGGCTTTGTTTCAAAATTCGGTTCTCTCTTCGGGGTTCTTTATAATCTTCTGATCGGTATCATCATCTGCGTATATCTTCTCCTTGGCAAGACCAAGTTAGGACGGCAGGCACGGATGGTTGTTTACTCCGTATTCAAAAGGGAAACAGCCGACAAGATCCTTGATGAATTTACTTTTATCGACAAGACCTTTGTGGGATTCTTTGGTGGCAAGATCCTGGACAGTGCCGTTGTCGGCCTGATCTGTTATATCTTTGCCCTTATCATGCAGTTCGCTTTCGGGCTTAAAAACGCAGTTTTGATCTCCGTCATCGTAGGTGTGACCAACATCATACCCTTCTTCGGCCCTTATATCGGCGAGGTTATTACAGCGCTTATCATCCTCATCGATTCACCTGTAAACTGCGTGATCTTTCTTATTTTCCTGATCCTGCTCCAGCAGTTTGACGGAAACTTCCTGGGGCCCATGCTCCTTTCCGAAAGTGTTGGGCTGTCAGGTTTCTGGGTACTTTTTTCAATAACGATCTTCGGCGGAATCTTCGGTATAGTCGGCATCCTGGTGGGAGTTCCCATCTTCGCAGTTATCTATGACCTCATGAGGCGCTGGGTATATCGGAGACTGAAAAAGCACGAGATTACGGAATATCTACCGGTCCAAAAAGAAGGATCAAACAAAAACACAAAATAAACAATACTTGTACTTGCACATTCCGAAAAAGAGAGTATAATGAGGAAATGCCGGTCAAAATGTTTCCTCGATACGGCCAATACTTAAAATTATATTCAAGTACGGTATAGGACTAATGATAATTAAAAACACTCCTCCGCTTTGTACGGACATCGGAAAACAAGTTTATACAGAGAACTACGGTATATGCATTCTCAAAGGCTATACCGAGGATGGCAAGTTCCAGGTAACGCTACCCAACTTTCAGGGCACAGTTACAGTGGATTATGCCTACTACGTAAATTACTCCAGTTTATAAAAAACAGGGAAGCACTGATATTTGTGCTTCCCATTTTTTATCCTACTATATGCCTTATGATCCTTACCACAGTTTCCATGGCCTCCACGGTTATGTGCTCGTAAGGACCATGAAAACCGTATCCGCCTGTTCCCAGGTTGGGACAGGGAAGCCCGTCAAATGATAGTCTTGCTCCGTCGGTACCGCCTCGTACTGGTCTGGAAAGAGGCTCCATGCCCTCAGCTCTTATGGCATCCCTTGCCTTCTCTACTATATCCATATGATCACTTATGATCTCGATCATGTTGGAATAGGATTCCTTTATCTCAAGTTCTGCCGTCCCCACTCCGTAAGTCTGATTACATACTTCTACCAAACTTCTAAGATTATCTTCTTTCTCTTTTAACAGGTTCTTATCATGATCTCTAAGAATAAACGAAAGGGTTGCTTTTTCCACATTGCCGGACATATCGGTAAGATGGTAGAATCCTTGTCTGTCCTCAGTATGAGCCGGTGTTTCATCTGCCGGAAGCTTGGCTAAAAGCTCCGCAGCAAGGAGAGATGCATTGACCATGATATCCTTAGCCTCTCCCGGATGAACATTGACTCCGTTAAAGGTGATCTTTGCTGAAGAAGCGTTGAAGTTCTCATAGGCCACCTCTCCCTCATAGTCTCCGTCTATGGTATAGGCATAGTCTGCTCCAAATCTTTTGTGATCAAAATTATCTGAACCCTCTCCTATCTCTTCGTCAGGTGTAAAGCAGATGGATATGGGACCGTGGGGCATTTCCGAATGGAGCAGTTCATCTGCAACTGTCATTATCTCTGCTACCCCCGCCTTATCATCCGCTCCAAGTAGGGTTGTTCCGTCAGTTGTTATCAGCGTACGACCCTTGAGATCTGCAAGATGCGGAAAGTCCGATATCGTAAGTACACGTCCGCTATTCCCGAGACTCACATCACCTCCGTCGTAGTTCTCATGGATCTGAGGTTTTACTCCCTCACCTGAAAAATCGGGAGCCGTATCCATATGAGAAATAAGTCCGATAACGGAATCACCTTCCCTTCCTGGGCTGGCGGGTATACGGGCATAAACATAACACTCCGGACTAAGGAACACATCCGAAGCACCCATCTCCTTAAGTTCATCAACAAGGATGTTGGCCAGATCGAACTGCCTTTTTGAACTGGGGTGGGTACCGCTGTCCTCATCGGAAGTCGTATAAACGCTTATATACTTTAAAAATCTTTCTGTTACAGTCATCTTTTTTTCCTCCTGCTCTCGTAGTACGCCGGGCGCAGGCGCCCGTTGTCACGTAGCGTCGTCAAATCTCACACAAGTGTGGATTTTCCTCCTGCTCTCGTAGTACACTGGGCGCAAGCGCCCGCTGTCACGTAGCGTCGTCAAATCTCACACAAGTGTGGATTTTCCTCCTGCTCTCGTAGTACA
>JAEELH010000164.1 GCA_016288825.1 Lachnospiraceae bacterium
ACCAGGTATGGATGTTCGCGATCTGGAACTGAAAACCTTGTCTAATATCAGGAAATACAGGGAAGGTGTTCTGGAAGGAAATGAAGAAGGAGCAAAGGCTGAATTTGACAGTAATTTTTTCATTATCCTGTCAGAACTGGAAAACAGAAATGTGGCACTTGATCCCATAAAGCAGAGGGCATATGCCTATAAAACTGCTAGAAATCGTCAAAATGCGAAACAAACGGAAATAGATTCGACTGCTAAAAGGCTTGCAGATGTATATGGACCTGTTGCCAAGGCCAGGGCATTTTATAGTGATATAGCTATGAATCAGGCTCGTATAAATCTGTTTGGATTAGCTGTGGATGATGATGGAATGCAGCAGACTGAAATGGAAATGCAGGATATCATAAGTAATGATACCGAATTGGGGCCCCAGATCGCAGAAGCATATGAAGAATTCAAAGCCGTACGGCCTCAGGCACTGATCAACCCGGATGAGTATTTGCCGAAGGAAGAAGCCCTTATGGATCTTTTAAGACAATACGGATTGAAAAAAGCAAGGGAAATGCAGAAGATCGATGAACATAATTTCCGTACAAATCCAAGAGACTTCGTCGGTGTTATGGCAGATACCATAAGCGAACATGTGAATACTTCATTGGGAAGACTCGGTTTGTTCAGAGCTATGAGGTATCGGTTACAATTAAATTGATCATTATACAAACAGGAGAAAAGGATGATAACAATAAATATCAAACCGGATCAGATACCCTTTTTTTCACAGTTGGATCCCTATGGCTTTATGTCTGCTCTCGGACTTCCTGATTCCTTGGCCTTGGGAGCGGTTTTGGATGATTCGGGAGAGGATATTCCTGTGGGACTTTGTATTTGTCGTCGTGCAGGAGGATCCATCCGGATCGAGTGGCTTGCAGTTGATGAGGAGTATAGGGCGCAGGGCATAGGAGATGAACTTTGCTATCAGGTAGTAAGCACAGCGGCACAGTATGGTTACGCCGGAGCTGAGGCTGCATTCTACCTGAATCCCGGAAGAGAAGAGAATAGCGAAGCGGAGAAGTTTTATTTTGCAGACCATGATTTTACACAGGATAGGGGAAGTGTATGCTATACTGTGATAAGCTTAGATGAGATGAGGCATCTGCCATTTTTTGAAGGGTACAGAAGTGCAAAAAAACTGCCTTCATTAAGTTCCATTAGCAGGGAGGAACTATCAGCTATTGAGACAAAGTTGGAGGATAAGCGGCATTTCGGATGTTCTTGTCAGGTGAGGGATGTTTTAGCTCTGGCGGATAAGGAACTAAGCTTTTATATCCCCTCCGATGATGGGATAGGCGGAGCACTGCTCATGAGACGTTCCGAAGGAGTTATAACACCTATCGCTATAGGAGCGGATGACACGGCGCTTGTAAGATCTCTTATGTTTTCGGGATTGGATGCTGCTTTTGCGGCATGCGAAAGAGATACAAAGGTTTATATCGCTCCTTCCGATAATACATGGGATCTGTTTTTGGAAGCTATTTTTGGGGATCGTTTGATACATGGTCAGTTAAAGGGATTTGATGATGGAAACAGGTAATACACTTAGTCCCGGAGAAAAAAAAGAAATCCTTCGCATGAAAAGAAGGCGATATGAGATCTCAGAAGAACTGCGGGGAGCAAAGCCTACGGATCTTTTTGACACCAATGGGACTGCAGCGGCTGTTCCGCCGGGAAAAGAAGATATAAATGAAAAAAAACGCAGGATCTGTGAAGATATGGTGTCCCACATTATTACTGATCCAGCTGGATCGGATCCCGAATTCGAAAAACTCATTTCGGCCAACAGTCAGATGTCATCCATATGCAGTCTGGAAATGGATAAGTTTCGAAGCACATATAAAACCACATATAAAGCATTTGAGACTGGAAAGGATGACAGTGTCCGCCGGCTGTTCTACAAAAGACAGGCGGTTTTCTACCATGCAAGGTGGATGTTGGAATTAAAGCCTGTGGACAACAACATGGCCAAGATCATAACTACCTTCATGCGTCTGGAGCCTGATACCATAGATGATGGCCTCATTCTTAATAAGGTAAGCGGTTTTACGCTTCCCATTGAAAAAGAAGAGATTCCGATTTCGGACTTAAAAGATCCGGATGAGGTGTACAGACTGGCAGAGGAAGTGGCAGAGTATTTTTATTCCCATCCCTATCAATTTGAGTCACAATGCCTTTTGTCTGTTATTTCCGGAACAGAGCAGCTGGGGGAGATCCGCAGCAAAGCGCATGCGATACTTCGTTGGATAGATGCGACTTCATTAGTGGATAGTTTTGCGGATCTCGACAATGAGGAGTTAAAGAAACGCTGTGATCTTTGGGTGATGGCTGATGCGATCTACAAGATCAGTAGCAGTGTGATAGAATTCCTTTACGATTGTAAGGATCTTACCGTTGGAGAGGCATCGGTTATTTTGTCGAAGCGGCTTCCCAAGATGAGTTATTCCGCTATCATTTTAAGGTCCGGTGACATACTTAGACACATCCTTGAGGAAAGGGGACATAGATAATGTACTTGAAAAAAGGTATAGGTACAGCAGATCTTGAAAAGTACAAAGATCTCATCCCGCAGATCTTTTTAAAACAGATCAGCCAGGGAGAACTGTATGCCACTGAAGTAATAAGTTGTGTTAATGAACAGAGGGATACAGTAGCCATATATCTTTCATATATCCATCGAAACTGGCTGGAGATCGTTTGGTTCAGACCCATTGATCTACAGATCCTTCCTGTGGACATGGCAGACATCCTTCGTTTTGTAACCCATGACGCGGAAAAAAGAAGCAAAAAGCCTCTTACAGGGGCCTTTTTCGCGATCCACAATGATGAGGTTACGGATCCGGACAAGCTCAGACATGTACTTTTAATGGCAGGCTTCTCCTCAAGGGAGACGGATAATTATATTTACACGTTCACCTTAGATGATGTGGCTGAGAGAGACTTTCTGACAAAAGCAGCCGGGGCTTTGAAGTGTATACCTCTTGGTGAAGCAGGTCTTCCAAGGTTAAAAGAGATGGAAGAGATCATCCAAAAGGATGGAAAACCTTCTCCTACAGGACTTTTTGTCGAGTGGCGGGATTATGATGCCCAGGACAGTCTTGTATGCCTTAACAAGGATCATCCCTGCGGTGTGCTCCTTCTTTCCAAGAGGGGAGAGTATATCGTGCTGGACAGCACTTATACTATTGATAAAAAAATACTACCGGTCCTTTTGGGTAATGCCTTTTTGAACCTTGAGAAAAAGTACGGCCCCGGGCAGAATATCTTTGTTCCCGTTCTCGGTACAAAGACCGCCAAAATGCTGGAGGGGCTGGTTCCTGCGGCTAAAAAAGAAGTCATCACAGACAGGATCATGTGGTATTAACAGACCACAACGCATTGCGAGTAATGCGTTTTTGGGGATTAGAATATTTTCCCCCAAATAAGAATAATTTACGATTAAGCATTCGGACTTATTATGCTACCTTATTAAGGTAGTATAAACCGAATGCCTTTTTTTGTTGTAATTAGAAAGGGGGAGTGAGTGTGGCAGAAGATCTGATCCTTGAACTTAAGGGAATTACCAAGATTTTCCCGGGTGTCAAGGCACTAAATAATGTTCATTTCCAACTCAGGCGTGGTGAGGTTCATGCCCTCATGGGAGAGAACGGAGCAGGAAAGTCCACATTTATCAAAGTAATCACGGGGGTACATAAGGCCGAGGAGGGCCAGATGTTCCTCAACGGTCAGGAAGTTGATTTCAAGGGACCGCTTGACGCACAGGAAGCAGGTATTGCAGCAGTGTATCAGCATCCCACATCATATCCCGAGCTGACCGTAACCGAGAATATCTTCATGGGTCATGAGACCGTTAGTGGAGGTATCATCCGTTGGAGAGAGATGAATGAAAAGGCTCAGGAACTTCTGGACAGCCTGGATGCAGATTTTAAGGCAACCGATGAAGTAGGAGCTCTTTCAGTAGCACAGCAGCAGATGATGGAGATCGCAAAGGCCCTTTCCACCAATGCTCAGATCTTTATCCTTGATGAGCCTACCGCAGCTCTTACGGCCAATGAGTCCGAGAAACTTTACGGTATCGTAGACAGACTTCGTGAGGACGGTAAGTCAGTAATCTTTATCTCACACAGATTTGAGGATATGTACAGACTGGCCAGCAGAGTTACGGTATTCAGAGATTCCCAGTATATCGGAACCTATGATGTTGACGGTATCTCCAATGCAGACCTGATCAAAGCCATGGTTGGACGTGAGATCACGGATATGTATCCCAAGGAGGATATCAAGCTGGGAGAAGAGATCTTCCGTATCGAGAACTTCAGCCGCACAGGTTATTTCAAGGATGTTTCCTTTGATGTCAGGGCAGGAGAGATCGTTGGTCTTACAGGACTGGTTGGTGCAGGCCGTACAGAGACTATAGAGTCTGTATGCGGGATTACGAAACCGGACTCAGGTAAGGTTTATCTTGAAGGCAAGGAGATCTCCATTAAGAAGCCCAAGGATGCTATGGATGCCGGAGTTATCCTTCTTCCCGAGGATCGTCAGAAGCAGGGACTCATCCTTAGTTGGGGTCTTGGCCGTAACGTAACTCTTCCTATTCAGGATGAGCTGGCAAAGACCGGTTTCAATGACGAGGCAAAGGAGAGAGAGCTTGCTAAAAAGCACCTCGAGGATGTAGATACCAAGGCAGTGACCATCTTTCAGCCTGCAAGTTCACTTTCAGGTGGTAATCAGCAGAAGGTAGTAGTTGCCAAGGCTCTGGCACAGTCCAACATGAAGGTTGTTATCATGGACGAGCCTACCAAGGGTATTGACGTCGGAGCTAAAAAAGAGATTTACGAGATCATGGGCCAGCTTGCCAAGAAGGGCTACGGCATCATAATGATCTCTTCGGAAATGCCCGAGATCATCGGCATGAGTGATCGTATCTTTGTCATGAGAGGCGGCCGCGTATCCGGATGCCTCAGCAGAGATGACGTTACTCAGGAGAAGATCCTTGAGCTTTCAATGGAGCAGAATTCTTCCGCGAAGGGAGGGGAGGTAGCATGAAAAAGAAAAATATCTGGCAGACCATAACCGGATCGCGTGAAGCCTCTCTGGTAGCTGTATTGGTTGTGCTTCTCGTAGTTATCGAGATCATGAGCCCCAGCTTCCTGGCTCCTGCCAATGTTTCACAGATCTTCAGAAACAATGCACTGACTCTTCTCATGGCGCTGGGTATGCTCTGCGTTATGCTGACAGCCGGCATTGATATTTCGATCACATCAACACTTGCTTTTGCAGGTATGACCATAGGTATGCTGCAGAAATACAATATCATCCACAACACTTTCCTTCTTTTCCTTATAGGAAGTGCTATCGGAGTTGTATGTGGTCTCTTAAACGGTCTCATCATTGCAAAGGCAAAGGTTTCGCCCATCATTTGTACCATGGGCTTCATGTACATCTGGCGAGGCATGGCTTACGTGGTTTCAGGTAATGCATGGGCATCCGGAGCAGACGTTGCAGGATTTTCAGATTTCGGAAAGGACGGATCACCCGGACCTTACATCATCCTGATCCTTGCTTATGTGATCTTCTTCGTAGTAATGAAGTGGACACGCTTCGGCCGCAAGATCTATGCGGTAGGAAGTAATCCTGAAGCTGCCCGTATTTCCGGTATCAACGTAGACCGCACAGTGATCAGTGTTTACACGATCATGGGCTTTTTGGCAGGACTTGCAGGTGTGCTTTCAGTTTCGATCTATGCATCTGCACAGCCTAACATGCAGTACGGCAAGGAAATGGACGTTATCGCAGCCTGCGTTATCGGTGGTGTTTCCATGAACGGTGGAAGAGGAAGCGTTGCAGGAACCTTCCTTGGCGCACTTATCATAGCCATCATCGCTAAGGCACTTCCTCTGGTGGGGATCGATGCTATCGCACAGAACCTGGTCAAGGGTATCATTATCCTGGCAGTTGTTATTCTGAATGTTATCACTCAGAGAGCAATGGATCATCAGAATCTGGTAAGGAGGGAGATGTAAAATGGCTGGAAAATCCGGAAGAGAGATATCCGCTGTACCCGAGGGCGGATTAAAAGAAAAACTCCTTTCCTGGGAGGGAGCGCTGATACTGATCCTTGTAGCAGTAAACATCCTGGGAGTTGCCATCTCTCCTGTTTATAACGTTACCAATGTTCTTAGAGAGATGCCCAAGTACCTGGCAGAGGCCTTCATGGTATTTGGCATGGGCTACATCTTGGTTCTGGGAGACATCGATATTTCCGTAGGTTCCATTGTTTGTCTGTCGGCAACCATGGCATGCTTTGCGGGAAATGCGGGACTTCCTTTCCCGGTTGTTGTTCTTGTATGTGTACTGACCGGTCTTGTTTGCGGAATGATCAACGGTTTAATTGCTTCAAAGTTTACAGAGCTTCCTACCATGATCATCACTCTTGGTACACAGATCATTTTCAGAGGAATAGCAGAGGTTTCTCTTGGCAGTGGCGGATCACTTTCAATGAAGGACACATCAGGTCTTTCCGCACTGGGAACCAAGATTGGACCTTTCCCTATATCCTTTTTCGTACTTGTGATCTTTGCAGTGATCTTTATCACATTACTTTCAAAGACCACCTTTGGCCGCAGACTTTATGCTATCGGTTCCAACCAGACAGCAGCAAAGTACGCCGGCATCAATGTTCAGGGATCAAGATTTTTCGCTTTCTCACTTTTGGGATTCCTCTCAGGAGTGTGCGCGATCTTCCTTCTTTCAACACTTTTCGGAGCTAACACCACAACAGGTAACGGTTTCGAGATGGAGATCATCGCAATGTGCGTATTCGGTGGTATCGCAACTACCGGTGGAAAAGGAAATCTGATCGGTGCGTTTATTGCAGCATTTATCATTTTCTGTCTGAGGATCGCACTTGGACAGCGCAATATCAACACACAGATCATTTTGGTAGTCATTGGCCTTATGCTTATTGTTTCAGTGGTAATTCCGGCTATTTCATCCGCTGTTTCCGCAGGCAGGAAAAAGCAGGGAAACTAATATACTTTTTTGTTTTACACGGACCGCTTCGTTGCAAAGCAACTCCCGCACTGTAAAACAATAATCTACCCGAAATGAAAAGAATTTACCATTTTTAATCAAGAGGTCATTTGTTACCATACTAAATGTAACAGGCAGCTACCGCCCGGAAGAGTAGCAACAATCATAACAAATGAGGAGGAAAAGGGTTATGAAAAAGAAGATCATCAGTCTTATGATGGCAGCAGCTTTGTCAGTAACAACACTGGCAGCTTGCGGTGGAACAGATCAGGGTTCCGCAGGGGGCGCAGCACAGCAGGCAGAGGACAGCGGATCAGGCTCAGAGAGTACTGATGACGCAGGAAAGACCTACGCTCTTGTAACAAAGTCAGCAGGTAACGCATTCATGGAGCTCCTTGGAACCGGTTTTGCTCAGGCAGTTGAGTCTACAGGCGGCAAGGCAATCATTAAGGACCCTCAGGCAGCAACAGCTGACGCTCAGATCTCTGAGATCCAGTCACTTATTTCACAGGGTGTTGATTCCATCCTTGTAGCAGCTAACGATCCTTCAGCTCTTACAGCTGTTCTTAAGGAAGCTACAGATGCAGGCATCAAGGTTCTTACAGTTGACTCTGATGTTGACGCAGCATCACGTGCATTCTTTGTAAACCAGGCTTCTACAGAGCTTATCGGCCAGACACTTCTGGATGCTTGCTATGATATCGCAGGCGGAAGCGGACAGTATGCAATCCTTTCAGCTACATCACAGGCTACTAACCAGAACGCTTGGATCGACGCTATGAAGGCAGCAGCTGAGGCTGATTCTAAGTATGCTAACATGGAGCTCGTTGAGGTTGCTTATGGTGATGATGAGCCTCAGAAGTCTACAGATCAGACACAGGCACTCCTTTCCAAGTATCCCGACCTTAAGGTTATCTGCGCACCTACAACAGTTGGTATCGCAGCAGCAGCTAAGGTTCTTCAGGATACAGGATCTTCTGTAAAGCTTACAGGTCTTGGTCTTCCTTCAGAGATGGTTGAGTACATCGGTGAGGATGATGCACATTCATGCCCTTACATGTTCCTGTGGAACATGATCGACCTTGGAAACCTTGCAGGATATGCATCAGTTGCACTCGTTAACGGAGATACAACAGGTGCTGTCGGCGAGAAGTTCACAGCAGGTAACATGGGTGAGTTCGAGGTTGTTGATGTTGACGGCGCAAGCCAGATCATCCTTGGAAATCCCTTCAAGTTTGATGCTTCCAACGTTCAGGAGTGGGCTGACAAGGGTATGTAATATATGAGTAAAGACGTCAGGTCTTACGCGTATAAAAAGGAGACCGTCCGCTTCTAAGCGGGCGGTTCTTCTTTTCATGACAGGTTTGTAACTACGGAGGTTATTTCATGAGTAAGTATTATTTATCGGTTGATCTGGGCGCTTCCAGCGGCAGGCACATCCTGTTCTGGATGGAAAACGGCTTCATGAAGATGGAGGAGATATACCGTTTTGAAAATGGAATGAAAAACGCAGACGGTAAACTCCTTTGGGATACTGAGCATATCTTTGGACAGATAGTTGCCGGCATGAAGGAGTGCTCCCGTCTCGGAAAGATCCCGGTATCCATGTCAATAGATACATGGGGCGTGGATTATGTTCTTCTGGATGAAAATGATCAGGTTGTGGGAGATACCTACGGATACAGAGATCATCGTACAGACGGCGTGGACAGCAAGCTTTACGAGATCATTTCCGAGGAGGATCTGTACAAAAGAACAGGTATCCAGAAGGCTATTTTCAATACGATATATCAGCTTTATGCGGACAAGCTTAAGAGGCCCGAAGTTTTGGAAAAGGCCAGGACTTTTCTTATGATCCCGGATTATATGCTTTTCAGACTTACAGGAAATAAAGCTTCCGAGTATACCAACGCAACAACGACTCAGCTTGTAGATCCTGTAACAAAGCAGTGGGATAAGGATCTCATGGAAAAAATGGGTATCCCCACCGATATCTTCCTGGAGCTCCAGCATCCCGGCAACGATCTGGGAGGACTCAGGGGAGAGATCGTAAAAGAGGTTGGCTTTGATTGTAAGGTCCTTCAGTGTGCATCCCACGATACTGCTTCAGCAGTTATGTCTATGCCTTATACCGGTGACGACGGACTCTATATCAGTTCAGGAACCTGGTCACTGATGGGAGTTGAAAACAAAGAAGCCCTTTGCAGAGATGAGGACAGAAAAGGTAACTTCACCAACGAGGGTGGTTTTGACTACAGGTTCAGATATCTCAAAAACATTATGGGTCTTTGGATGATCCAGAGTGTCCGTCATGAAGCAGATGATGCTATTTCTTTTGCAGAGTATGCCGCTCAGGCCAGGGAAAGCGATGACTTCCCCTCATTGGTAGATGCCAATGATTCTCGCTTCCTTTCGCCTGCCAATATGACGGAGGAGATCAAGCAGGCTTGTATCGATGCAGGTGATCCTGTTCCCGAAACTCCCGGAGAGATAGCAGCCGTTATCTACAAGAGTCTGGCTAAGTGTTACGGCAATACGATCAGGGAGATCGAGTCCAATACCGGACACAGATATGATGTGGTACATATTATCGGAGGCGGCTGCAAAAACGGGTATCTTAACCAATTGACAGCCGACGCTACAGGACGTACAGTATATGCAGGTCCTTCCGAGGCAACGGCTATCGGTAATGCCATGGTCCAGATGATAAGTGATGGTACGCTTTCGGACTTAAAAGCAGCCAGAGCCTGTGTGAATGACTCATTCGGTATCGAGATTTTTTCACCGGGAAAGTGAGAAACCATGAAAGGAGGAACTTTAATGGGTATAATGGATGCTAATTTTATTCAGAGATTTGTCCGCATGGCTCATGACGGCTGGGTACAGGGATGGCATGAGAAAAACGGAGGTAATCTGTCATATCGCATGACGGATGAGGACGTTGCTCTTATCCATAATTACCTGCATACGGACGGTGCATGGATAGAGATCGGAACTACGGTTCCGGATCTGGCAGGAGAGTTCTTCCTGGTTACCGGAAGCGGTAAGTTTTTCCGCAATGTCATGGCAGAGCCCGATGACAATATCTGCATCATCCAGGTAGATGATTCCGGATCAAAGTATCAGGTGCAGTGGGGCCTTGTAAACGGAGGTCGTCCCACATCCGAGCTTCCTTCACATCTTATGAACCATGAGGTTAAAAAGAAGGTTTCCGACGGACGTGTGAGAGTTATCTATCACGCACACCCCGCCAATGTTATCGCCATGACCTTTGTGCTTCCTCTTGAGGATGAAGTCTTCACCAGAGAGTTGTGGGAGATGGCTTCCGAGTGTTCCGTAGTCTTCCCTGGCGGAGTTGGAGTGATCCCCTGGATGGTTCCCGGTGGACGTGACATTGCAGTGGCTACCATGGAGCGCATGAAAAGGTATGATGTGGCTATCTGGGCTCATCATGGTATGTTCTGCGCAGGCGAGAACTTTGACGCGGCATTCGGACTTATGCACACGGTTGAGAAAGCGGCGGAGATCTACGTCAAGGTCCGCTCAATGGTTCCCGAAAAGCGTCAGACTATCACTCCGGATAATCTGAGGGCGATATCGGACCAGTTTAATGTTACTTTGCCTGAGCGTTTTCTTTATGAGAAGTGACTTATAAATAATAGAGTAGTATATCGACACGTGTACGGTACCCGTAGCGACCCTCGTTTGTGGTCGTTACTTAGATGGCACGAAGTGGCATCTTATGTAACGTGACCAACAAACAAGGAGCGGAAGCGAGTCGCCAAGGGTATCGTACCGTGGAGATATGTGTATCTTAATGAAAAAAGAAGAAAGGAAAACAATGTTAGTAAATACAAAAGCAAAGGTTGGAGTTTTTTCAATAGCACTGGGAGCGTATCTCCCCCAGTTCCCTTCACTGGTACCCGAGTTCGACAAGCAGTTTGCCGATTTTAAGGCATCCATCCCGGATACCGTTGAGATCATCGACGGTGGCGTAGTTACCACCAAGGAGCAGTCACAGGCTGCAGGTGACAAGTTCAGAGCAGCAGATGTAGACCTGGTATTCATGCAGCTTCTTACATATGCAACTTCATACAATATGCTTCCCGCTGTCAAGGACCTGGATGTTCCTGTTGTCCTTGTCAACGTTCAAAAGCTTAAGGCTCTTGATTATGATACAGCAGGTACCGCTGAGTGGCTTGGCGAGGCATATGCCTGCGGAGCAGTTGGCGAGATGGTTGCAGATCTTAACCGTTACGGCAAGAGATCAGCAGTTATCACCGGCGTAGTTGAGGGAGGAGATCCCGATGTTGCCCGTGAGATCGAGGAGTGGTGCCGCGCAGCCCAGTGCCGCAGGCGTTTCCGTGATACCAATATCGCACAGATCGGACGTCCCTATCCCGGTATGATGGACCTTTATATTGATGAGTCAAACCTTTATCGTCGTATGGGTCTTTACACCAAGCAGTTCGATTGGGAGAAGATCTGGGCTATAGCAGATGATGTCAATGACGAGGCTGCTATCGAGGCAAAGAAGAAGGATATCCTTGATACCTTTGATATAGTAGGTGAGCCTGATCAGGAGAAGATCCACGAGATGGCTAAGTATGTTCTTGCTTTTGAAGAGTGGGCTAAGAATGAGAAGCTTGGTCTTGTTGCTTCACACTACGATGGCTATGCTCAGGGGCAGGCAGGACTGGTAGACAGCCTTCTTATCCCTGCATTCTCAATGCTCATCAAGCAGGGCACAGCCTGCGCAGTTGAAGGTGATATGAAGGTAGCTATGGCCATGAGTATCCTTAAGACCATTTCCGGAACAGGTCAGCTGGCTGAGATGTACACCATCGACTTCAATGACGGCGTTACACTCATCGGTCATTCCGGTTCGGGAGACTATGATTTCTCCAAGGCAAAGAAGCCTACCATGAAGATGATGGACGTATTCCACGGCAAGACCGGTGGCGGGTATCTGACACAGTTCTATCCCCCGACAGGCCCCATCACATATCTTGCTATCACTCAGGACGGCGAGGGTCACTTCAAGTTTGTCTGCGCCGAGGGCGAAAATGTTGAGGGCAAGATCCTTCAGAATGGTGATACCATGATGCGCACAAGCTTCAAGCTTACTCCGTCCGAGTTCGTCACAAAGTGGAGTGAGACAGGCCCTACACATCACTTCGGAGCAGCTGTTGGACATCATATCGATGTTATCCTCAAGGTTGCCAAGGTATTCGATGTACCTGTTGAGATCGTTACAAGATAATACAGTTTACGATTGGTTTTGGACCGTTCACGATGTGAGCGGTCCTTTTTTTGTATATATGATAATATTATCCTCGAGCAAATAATCGTTTAGTATTCATTATCTGATTCGGAGGATAAATATGCTTCAGATTAAGGATTTTGCAGTTGAAAACATGACAAAGGGCTGTGTTACGGATGAAGTGCATCCCAAGTTTACCTTTGCGCTTGAAGGCGATGCAAAGGATGCAAATATAAAACAGGCATGCATTAGCGTGGGTTCCTGGCATACAAATGATGTGGATCAGAGAGCCACAAGATATGATGGAGAAAAGCTTAGTCCGTTTTCGGACTATAATGCATTTCTATCTTTGGTGCTTGATAATGGTGAGAAGGCAGAATCCACAGTTTCTTTTTCAACCGGACGCATGGATACTCCCTGGCAGGGCGAATGGATAAGTGATGCTTCTTATTCCTTTACCGAGAAGAAGGTATCACCGGTTCCCATGACCTTCAGAAAGAAGCTTGAGCTTGACAGGCAGGTTAAAAAAGCTGTTTTGTATTCGACAGCTCTCGGTATATATGAACTTGAAATTGATGGTAAGAAGGTTGGAGACAGATACTTTGCTCCGGGTTTTACATCATATTCAAGCTATCTGCAGTATCAGACATATGATGTAACGGAAATGATAAAAAACGGCAGCACCATCATGGCGCATGTTGCCGGAGGATGGGCGGTCGGATCATTTGTATTTACCAGGGTAAATCGTCAGGCGGGTGATCGCCAGGCACTCCTTGCGGAACTACATATAACATATGAAGATGGAACAAAAGAGGTTATCGGGACGGATGAGAGCTGGCAGGTGACCGAGGAAGGTCCTTTTCGCATGGCAGATCTTTATGATGGTGAGACCTATGATGCAACTGTCGATATGAGCAGGATAACATGGAGATATGCCGCTCCCGAGAATTTGCGTATCTCACCGCAGATCATTGCCGAGAGTGGTGCGCCGGTAAAAGCTCATGAGATATTTGATCCGGTATCGGCAAAAAAAGTAAATGATGAGATCATTTATGATTTCGGACAAAACTTTGCAGGAGTAGTGAGGATTACGGTCAATGCCCAAAAATGTCAAAAGATCGAAGTCAGACATGCGGAGATCCTGAATCCCGACGGATCACTTTGCCTGACCTTCCTTAGAACAGCAAAGGCTACAGCCACATATATCGCGAATGATGGACAGCAGACTTATATGCCTACCATGACCTATATGGGATTCAGGTATATCAGCGTATCGGGGATAGATGAGTCCGATATCGTACGTATTGAAGGTGTGGCACTTTATTCAGAACTTACAGAGACCGGCAGTTTTTCCTGTAGTAATGAACTTATCAACAAGCTTCAGGAAAACATCCGCTGGGGAGCCAAGTCCAATCTTTTTGACATTCCAACGGATTGTCCACAGAGAGACGAGCGCATGGGATGGACAGGTGATATCAATGTTTTCTCGCCTACAGCCTGCTACAATTTTGATATGAGCAGGTTCCTGACCAAGTGGCTTCGTGATATGAGGGCAGAGCAGCTTCCTTCGGGTGGAATTCCCAATACCATTCCGCTCAACGGATACGGTTTCCCTGCGACTATGCCTCGTATGGCAGTGGACTGGTGGGATGATGCCTGCGTTAATGTACCCTGGGCCGAGTATCAGGCGAGAGGAGACAGGCGTATCCTGGAAGAAAACTATCCAATGATGAAAAAGTACATCAAGGCATGTCTTTTCTGGGCGGGGCTTTTCTCCTTCGGCAAGAAAAAGTATATCTGGGATACACCCTCAGCGCTGCATTTTGGTGACTGGGTGGCACCGGATGTTCCGAAGATGTCACAGTGGCAGGGCAGAGCAAAGTGGACAGCCACAGCTTCTCTGGCACATACATCACATGTCACAAGCCTGATCGCATCCGAACTCGGACTTGGGGATGAGGCGGCCTATTACGAGGATCTTTCAAACAAAGTCAAGGATGCCTATGTCAGCGTATTCACCGACGGCAACGGAAAGCTGACGGGAGAGCAGTTCCAGACCGGCTATGTGCTTCCTATTTATCTTGGGATGTTCGACAAGGACACTGTCAAAAAAGCGGCAGCCAATCTGGCAGATATGGTCAAAACAAATGGATACAAGATAGGTACAGGCTTCCCGGGAACTCCCTATATACTTTTTGCTCTGGCACAAAACGGACAGGAGGATGTGGCATTTAAAATGCTGGAGAACACGGATTGTCCTTCATGGCTCTATGAGGTTAAGTCCGGTGCGACGACTATCTGGGAAAGATGGGACGGTCTTGATGAAAACGGACAGTGTCCGATATCGGACGATGGTACTGACATGATGATCTCATACAATCATTATGCCAGCGGAGCGGTAGGAGATTTCCTGTATAAAGAGGTTGCAGGCATTAGACCCACAAGTCCCGGATACGAGACTTTCAGTATCGCACCGAGACCCGGCGGAAGTATTACTTCAGCGAAAGGAACCGTAGAGACTCCCTACGGAAGTATCGTTTCGGACTGGAAACTGGAAGACGGCAAGATGACCATTGATTTCACGGTTCCTATTGGAACAAGATGTGAGTTGGTGCTTCCGAGCAGAGAGCCGGAATCCTTTGGAAGTGGAAACTACAGGGTAACCGGCTGAGAGTGAGCCACTGGAAATCCAAGGAATTACCGGGTTATGGCTATGGAAACCGCCCAAAGAGAGAAAGATCATAGCCCGAAGAGGTGAAAACCTATGGAAATCGTCTGTTTGTGGCTATGGAAAACTGCCCCGAGAGAGAAAAATCATAGCCAAGAGGCGGAAAAACTTGCCCCGGTCATTTTATTTATATAAAATAGTGTTGTCAGTTATAGGTGAAAAAACGGGGACAGATTATGCTTAGACTTGCGATCGTTGATGATGACGCCACATACCGTTCAGAGATCCGTAAGATGCTTTTGGATTACGAGAAGGAATACGGCGAGAGTTTTCAGATAACTGAATACACGGACGGGGACGAGCTTACGGAGAATTACAAGTCCGATTTCGATATCATCCTTCTCGATGTGGAGATGCAGTTCATGGACGGTATGTCGGCAGCGGAGGAGATCCGCAAGGTCGATCCGGACGTTATCCTTGTGTTCATTACCAATATGCCCCAGTATGCGATCAAGGGCTACAGGGTGGATGCTCTGGATTATATTTTAAAGCCCATTTCATACTATGCGTTTGCGCAGACGATCAAGCGTGCGATAGGGCGCCGCGGCAAGTCGGACAAGACTTATCTCATGTTTGGCATAAAGGGCGGCAAGCAGAAGGTGGATGTTGACGAGATAATGTATATCGAAGTCATCAACCATGACCTTTATGTACATACGATAAACGGAGTGATCGAGACCAAGGGTTCCATGAGGGAGATGACAGAGCAGCTGGGAGATGGAAACTTTTTCCAGTGCAACAAGGGCTATCTTGTTAATCTGGCATATGTTGACGGACTCAGCGGTTATGATGTAAAAGTGGGAGATGACGTTCTTCTTGTAAGCCGGGCAAAAAAGAAGCCTTTTGTGGATGCACTCAATGACTATATGAGGCAGATGGGACACTGATATGACGGTTGATTTCGGACATGTTAATTCACTGGGGAATACACCCGGAATATGGTATGCGCTGTCTTACTTTATGGCAACGCTGGTCTTTTTATCATCCAACAGAAAAAAGACAAAAGGTATAAATCGCTTTTTCGGCATCGCTCTTCCGGGCGGTGCTATTATTGCGCTTATGGCTCTTACCAACGGGATCTCGGGTTTTGGATTTTTCGCAGTTATGGTAAGCATCATATTTCTTATAATGCTGAGTTTTTATATCAATACTGACGGAGGAAAGGAAAAGGATATATACTACGGCCTTCGGGCATTTATGCTTGGAGAGTTTATGGCATCCCTGGGCTGGCAGATCTACTATTATTTTGATCTTCAGTTTGGCTGGAAGAACGACAAGATCCATCAGGTTGTAGTTATGCTTTGCGTAATCGCGCTTATTTCTGTACTTGGTTTTTTTATGGAAAAAAAGCACAGTGCGGAAAACAGGGATATGGAGTTCGATACTCAAAGGATCCTGGGAGCTGCTGTGATAGTCGGTCTTTTATATTTTTTCAGTAACCTTTCCTATGTGGTATCGGGAACTCCCTTTACCACCATCTATTCCGCAGAGTTTTTCATGATAAGGACTTCATCGGATCTTATGGGAGTAATGCTACTTTACTTTTATCATGAACTGCTTCAGCAGACGGCTGCCAAGATAGAGGAACAGACCCTCAGAAACATGCTGGAGATGCAGTATACTCAGTATCAGGTTTCGGAAGAGAGTATGGCGCTGGTTAATCAAAAGTATCATGATCTCAAGCATCAGATAGCCATGCTGCGGGCAAGCATACTTGAGGGAGGAAATCAGGAAAATACAGAATATCTGGATATGATGCTTGATGAGATCAGGCAGTACGAGGCTCAGTATAAGACCGGAAACAGGGTGCTGGATACTATGCTGAGTACTGAGGCTATGAAGTGTCAGGCCAAGGATATCGAGCTTACCTGTGTTTGCGACGGTGAAGCTCTTTCATTTATGAAGCCAATGGATATAAGTGCTCTTTTCGGCAATGCCCTGGATAATGCAATCGAGAGTGCGGAGCAGATAGAGGATAAGGGAGAGAGGCTGATCCATCTGTCGGTAGACAGGCAGAGGGGATTTCTTCGTATCAATGTGGAAAACAGGTTTGCAGGCAATCGTCAGTTCAGGCATCATCTGCCGCTGACTACGAAATCGGACAAAAACCTTCACGGCTACGGAGTCAAGAGTATGAAACAGATAGCCGAAAAGTACGGCGGATCCATAAGAGCAGAGGCAAAGGATGGCTGGTTTAATCTATCAATCCTGATCCCAATACCCGTTCACGAATAATAATTGACCGTTCACGCAGAATACGTGCACGGTCTTTTTTTTATGCTAATGTATACTTGCAAAGAAAAAGAAAGCAACATAAAGGTGGGTAAAATGTCAAAAGAAGCTACAGGAAGCAGTTTTTTCGACAGGCTGCCGCCCAGCATGATCAAAAAGTCCAACGTATCTCTTTTCCCGGAAGGGATCCTGGGATATCTGGCGGGACCGACACTGGCATTGCTGGCAAATTCCATACTGTCGAACTACTTTAATGCATATATGTCCAACGTACTTAATATCAACGCATGGGCATCTGCATTTTTCACATCACTACCGGTGATATCGGTCATCTTCGTGGTACTTGGTAATATCATCGTCGGGCGTATGATGGACAGGAGCACCTCCAGGGCAGGAAAAGCAAGGCCCCTCCTCCTTATAAGCGTGCCTATCAGTCTGATCGCATTGGTGATACTGTTTATCATCAGCCCCTTCGTGACAGATACTATCAATACCAACTCACAGGTAATGGCGCTGGTTTGTATAGCGATCGGATATAATCTGTGGTTTGCCATAGCATATCCTATGTACTACACGCCTCACGCATCACTGGTAAATCTGTCCACAAGGAATTCAAAGGATCGTTCACTGCTGGCAACGATCTCCAATGCGACGGCGCTGGCAGCCATGGGTCTTACAAGCATGATCCTTCCGTTCTTCCTGAGACTGCTTTTCGTATACGATATGAGTGGTCAGGGAACTCCGGTGACTAACGCACAGGGTGTCATCGAGTACTACACGGATGAGTCCGGAGCCGTACTTTACGATGCACAGGCTTCATACTCCGCTTGGAAGATATTCGTTATCGCACTGATAATCATAACCCTTATCGGAGCA
>JAEELH010000011.1 GCA_016288825.1 Lachnospiraceae bacterium
GGTGGTTATCTTGGGTTATGTTGATAATGACGAGGAACTTCGCCGCAAGGAAGAGATGGAGAGGATCCTTAATGAGTGTAAGACTTACTCCAGGATAACGGCTTTGTCGGGTAATTACATCACGCTCTATACGATTGACCCGGAGACAGATCATTTTATCCAATATACCCTTTCCGACAAATTTATTAAGCTCGGTGTATTTAATGAGGGTGAGAATTTTTACGATCAGGCAGCGTTGGATGCGGCCAGGATCGTTCATCCGGAGGATCTGGAGATGTTCAGGTCCTTTATGGACAAAGAAACTTTCCGACGTCAGATCCGTGACAATGGCGTGTTTAACTTAAATTACAGGATCAACATCGGCGAGGAGATCAAGTATGTTTGTCTCAAGGCTACCATGGTAGAGGAGGATGAGGGACCCCAGATCATCGTTGGCATCGTAGATATGGATGAGCAGGTGAAAAAAGATCAGGAGTACTTCAGGGTCCTCACTGCTGCCAGAGATATCGCTAACCTTGATTCCCTTACCGGAGTCAAGAACAAGCACGCATATGATGAAACCGAAACCAGACTCGATCGGATCATTGAAAAAAGTGAGTCACCGGAGTTTGCGATCGCTGTGTTTGACCTTAACGGCCTCAAGGAGATCAACGATACCAGGGGACATCAGGTGGGAGACCAGTTCATCAAGGACGGATGCCAATACATCTGCAGGACATTCCAGCACAGCCCGGTATTCAGGGTCGGAGGCGACGAGTTTGTGGTCATTTCCCAGGGAGATGATTATAAAAACATAGATTCTCTTATGGCCGGATTTATAAAAGCCAATTTCGAAAGAAAGGAAAAGGGAGAGGTTGTGATAGCGGCCGGCATGTCCAGATATAATGGAGATAGGAGTGTGGCCGAGGTCTTCAGGCGTGCGGATACGGAAATGTACGAAAACAAAAAGAGTCTTAAAATGTAATGGAAACCCCGCTCAGACTGCTGAGTGGGGTTTTATCTTCCCGGTTTTATACTATATCTGGTGGCTTGTCAGAATGAGGCCAGGATGTTAAAATAGAAGCGAAAATATTGTATGGATTTTTACAGCAGGACTTCTTTTAACGGATTGAAAGGAGCAGACTATGAGTAATATATCAAGTATCAATTCCCGCCAGAATCAGCAGCAGTACCAGAACAACAGACTTTCTGCTAAGATGGCCAGCGGGAAAAAGCAGCCTAAGGCAGCAGATGGTGCAGCGGAGCTTGCCATTGTTACCAAGGAGTTGATGCAGGCTAGGGGTCTTGATACCGGAACCACCAACGCATCCCACGGCACCAATCTTCTTAATATTGCAGACGGTGCTCTTGCAGGCGTGACGGATTATCTTCAGGGGATCAGGGATCTTTCGATACAGGCACAGAGTGATGCCATTTATACATCTGAGGATGTGGCTCACATGCAGGCTCAGGCTGATCAGTACATGCAGGGTATCTCGGATATCGCATCCCAGACTCAGTACAACACTATGAATATCCTGGATGGTAGCCGTGAGAATATGAACATCGCAGCAGATTCGAATGGCAGTTACACCACGGTTTCACCCGGCAATGCCACACTTGAGGCTCTTGGACTTAGCGGCAAGATCAATATCTCAGATCCTGCTACTATCGATACCATTGACAGAGCGATAGAGAGGGTCAATACATCTCGCGGCAATATAGGTGCCAAGACCAATGCTCTTGAGTATCTTCAGAACAACAATAATACCAGCTCCTATAACCATACTTCTTCAGCCAGCAAGATGGGAGATCTGGATTACGGTAAGGCCACCACAGCCAACAAGAGGCAGCAGGTTCTGCTTCAGTACACCAATGCCATGCAAAAGCGTCATATGGATGATGAGGCCAAAAGAAACAGAAGTCTTTTCTAGGATTTACAGAAGAGTTCCCTTTGCGGAGCTCTTCTTTTTTGTAAAAAAAGAAGACCCGCTGCCGGGTCCTTAGATCTTTATAACCCATTTGCAGCGGATCTTACATCCAGTAATTTGCTCCTGAATACTTGCTGTGAGCTTCTACGTACTCTTTCCATGCTTCTTCAAGATATGCGATTACCTTATCAAACATTTTGTACCTCCTTTTTTGCTGTTTATCTGTTACAATAGGGAGTATACAACTGCGGCAGGCTTTATGCCTGCCATAACTTGGGGAAATAGTAGCCAAATTTTGCAAATAGGAGAATAGGATATGCGCCCGTTATACGAAAAAAAGGAAAATAACCTTGAGATACACGTTAAGAAAAACAGACATTTTATTCCGCATATACATAATTCTTTTGAATGTATCCTGGTTGATACCGGCAGCCTGGAACTTGGTATAGGAACGGAGCTTTATCATATGGAGCCCGGGGATTTTGCAGTAGTCTTTCCGGGACTGATCCATCATTACCAATCTTTCGGAGAAGTAAGCGGGCACGGGATATACCTTTTAGGATCACCTGCGATATGTGGTACGAATCTGGAGGTAATGCAAAGTTCTATGCCGCTTTTTCCGGTAGTGTCGGCAGCAGATCTGGATCCGGATATTCCTTATATGATGAAGAGGCTGGTAAATGAGCTGGGAAGCGGAGAGGCTTCTTTCATATCTAAGTACTATGTCCAGATCATACTGGCAAGATACATTCAGGCTGTAGATCTGACAGAAAGACCGAGGACAAGCGATGGTGATCTGGTATATAGGGTTGTGTCATATGTAGCGGCTCATTTCACCGAAGAGATCACCCTTACAGGTATGGCGTCGGATCTGTATGTCAGTCCTTTTGAACTGTCGAGACTGTTTGCCGCAACTTTCCATATGAATTTTAACAGTTATGTTAACGAGAACAGACTGGATTATGCGGCGGCCCTGTTGTCACAGACAGATGAGCCGATCACGGATATTATGTTTACTTCAGGATTCGGAAGTCAAAGGACCTTTAACAGGGTGTTTAGGGAAAAATATCATATGACTCCGAGAGAGTATAGGCAGCAAAACGGTGTACTGGAGGCGTGATGTTTACACGGTTTTCCGTAGAAAATAAAAAAGTCTGAAAATTTTGTTAGCACTCACTTGACAAGAGTGCTAATAGGTGGTATTATATGCTCGTACCGAAGAAAAATACATCCTCCGCTACGGAGAATGCACTATAAAAGGAGGTAACGACCATGTTAGTACCTAGTATTTTTGGAGAAAGATTTTTTGATGATTTTGATCGTATGTTTTCATTCCCTGATGTTCCGGAGCGCAGACCCAAGTGTTCACCTCGCGACATGGGACTTATGAAAACTGATATCCGTGAAACTGATGAGGGATTTGAGATCGATATGGATCTTCCGGGTTACACCAAGGATGAGGTAACTGCAGAGATCAAGGACGGCTATCTCACAATCACCGCCCAGAAGAGTGAGGACAATGATAAAAAGGATGACAAGGGTAATTATATCCGCAGAGAGCGCTATTTCGGATCCATGTCCAGAAGCTTCTTTGTAGGCAAGCATCTGAGTGAGTCAGACATCCACGCAAGCTTCAGAGACGGAACCCTTTCCCTTTCGGTACCCAAGGAGCAGCCTCAGGCAGTAGAGGACACCAGACATCTGGTTGCTATCGAGGGATAAAAAGATATTACCCATAAACTGGTTTCATATTACTCCCCAAGAAGAAACGCCGGAATATCCGGCGTTTCTTCGCATTTATTCATCATAAACGGTGATCTGCTCCGGCTTTTTGCGCGGGGAGATAAGAAAGGCGATCACAAAACCGCAAACCAGGCCGCCTACATGGGCCCAGTTATCTACTCCGATAGATGTAAATCCGGAGTAAAGGGAGAGAGCGATCATGATGATTATCCTCGGGGCTCCCAATCCCTGGACCCGACCTCTGTTTTTCAACGCCAGGGCCAGAAGAGCGCCGGTGACTCCGAAAACGGCTCCGGATGCTCCTGCCGATACGGCGTATTCCATAGTTTGGAGATCTACGTACAGAGAAAGGATATTGCCTCCCAGGCCGGCGAGCAAATATGTTATGAGATAACGGATGCTTCCCATTTCCCTTTCCACGTAGCTTCCTGCAGCTGCCAGCATGATCATGTTATTGGCTATATGACTGATATCAAAGTGAAGGAACATGGAAGTAAAAAGTGTATACCATGCCCCTTGTTTTAAAACCATAGGTGTAAAAACAGCTCCGTGATAAAGCATGAATTCCGGATCATTGGTTCTGCCTATGATATTAAAGATAATAAAAACTGCGGCGTTAGCAGCTATAAGCAGCATGTTGATGCGCCCAATATCCCGGATACCTTCTATATTGTAGTTATTTTCCTTTTCGTTCAAATGATAAACCTCCGATATCAGATTGAGCCAGAATGATGGCAAAAAACATGACAAGGCATCCGGCGGCTTCTCTGGCGGTAAGCCCCTGGCCTAAAAAGAACCATCCGGCTATTACGGCGAAAACAGCCTCCAGACTCATGATGAGCGATGCTATAGCTGCAGGAACAGATGCTTGTCCCACGATCTGCAGAGTATAGGCGACGCCTGTTGAAAGAAGTCCGGAAAAAAGCAGTGCATACCAGGCGTCCGGATCATGCAGGGCAGCAGTGATAGCTGTGGGCTGGGGTATTATCTCAAATACAGTTGACGGAATGAGTGTAAGAATTCCGCAGGTCAAAAACTCCACACAGGAAAGTGCCACGGGATCATATGAAGCGGCATAGTGTTCGATCAGCATGATCTGAAGAGTGAAGGCCATTGCGGATAGTAGGATCAGAGTGTCGGATAGTTTAAGTGAAAAAGAATCCTTGATACATAAAAGGTACAGACCGAAGACTGTTATAAACACGGCTATCCAAACTCGTAGGGGACATTTTTTGCCGAAAAAGAGTCCGGCTACCGGAACAAGAACGATATAGCAGGAAGTGAGAAAACCGGCTTTTCCGGCTTCATGGCCAACAGTGATGCCAAGTTGCTGAAGGTTGGATGCCAGGGCCAGAGAAATACCGATGATCACTCCGGATTTTATGAGAGGAGCAGAAAAGCTTCTTTTCATCAAAACAATGAGCGGCAATAGAACTATGCCGCCCATGATAAATCTAAATGAGTTGAATGTATATGGACCCAGGGCATCTCCGCCATTTTGCTGGGCCACAAAGGCCGCGCCCCATATAAGTGACGCGAATCCCAGGAGCAGTGAGCCCCTAAGGAAACGCTGATTTTTCAGCGTTTCCTTAATAGAGTGGTCTTTCATGTGTTATTCTTCCTCAAATTGGTGAGCAAGATTCCAGCATGCTGTGCGGATCATGGGATTGAACATGCGGAACTCCATCTCGATATAGGGTATATTGTACATCTCACAGATCATACGCTCAACAACACAGCCCTTGGCATTGGGGGCGTCAACAGCGAAGATAACCAGATCTGCCGTGGAAAGAAGCTGGAGAGAATGACCCAGATACCAAAGTCTCTCGTGAGTAGTCTTAACGGCTTCCTTGGGAGCGGCCTCGGGAGTGTAGTTGTCAATGAATTCTACCTCCGGATACTCCTCGGAAAGATGCTCCTTGAAATAATCCTCACAGATCTTGCGGTTTTTCATAACTTCCTTTTCGGTAAGACCTGTCATTTTCTGTGCGATAAATACTTTTGTCATCTTAGTTTCCCCCCCTTTTTGAAGATGCAAATTATCACTATCAATCATTATTATAACGTAATGTGCTTTTGATTTCCATAGAAAACTGTTAAGTAAAATATCGGACTTGTTTTGCTAAAAGTACTATTTTTGACTTTTTCGTGTTCAAGTGTTAAAATCCTTCCATATATAACGTGAGTATGATATGTGATCGCGAGACTTTTTAGTTTCGAGGAAAGTCCGGGCTTCAGGGGACGGGATGCCGGTTAACGGCCGGCGGAGGCAACTCCAGGGAAAGTGCAACAGAAAAGAAACCGCCGCTTTTTGCGGTAAGGGTGAAACGGCAGTGTAAGAGACTACCGCTCCTCCGGTGACGGTGGAGGCGATGTAAACCCCATCCGAAGCAAGACCATATGGAAGTATATGTGTCCCCCATGCTTCCGGTAGGTCGCTTGAGCGTCGTGGCAACATGACGACTAGACAGATGATCACACAAGACATAACCCGGCTTATCGTCATGCTCATGTATGAACCCGGACTTATAAAAGTCCGGATTTCTTTTTATATTAAATATCTTAAGAGGCAGAGCGGAATGTATTTTTCAAGCCAATGCCTGTAGATAAGTTTGAAAAACTGGATACAAAACTATGATCCGCGGAGTGCGGAGCATGAAAAGTTTAGGGACTGACAGGGTTTTCCGTCAGTCCTTTTTGTGTTAGCGAGTAAGGGGATAAAACTGCTGGAATCGAGTGGTTTTAAAACCTCAAAAAAGAACTTGCGCGTTTAAGTTATCCGTATTATAATGTGGGCAAGGTTTACCTTATGCGCAAAAGTACTTTGATATATACACATCCTTTTGCGCATATTTCATCATATGAGTTTTGGCTAAGGGGAGGATATATATGAGCGATAAAAAGTATGATGTTGTGGCTCTGGGAGAACTGATCATCGATTTCACCGAGAACGGGGAGAGCCCCCAGGGTAATCCCCTGATGGAGGCCAATCCCGGAGGTGCACCCTGCAATGTATTGGCAATGCTCCATAATCTCGGAGCCACCACTGCATTCATCGGCAAGGTGGGAGATGATCATCTGGGGCATATGCTTTCGGAGAGAGCAAGTGAGGCAGGAATTGATATGGGCGGTCTCTTTTTTGATAAGGACATCCATACCACTCTTGCATTTGTCCATACATTTCCAGGTGGTGACAGGGACTTTTCTTTCTATAGAAATCCCGGGGCTGATATGAGCCTCACTGCTGACGAGGTACGAAGCAGGGCAGATATGATAAGGCAGGCCAGGGCTTTTCATTTCGGGACTCTTTCCATGACGGATGAGAGCGTATTCGAGGCAAGCCGCACAGCTATTGAGATCGCAAAAGAGAGCGGATGTATTTTGTCCTTTGATCCGAATTACAGGGCACCCCTCTGGAAGAGTGAGGAAGCTGCAAAGGAAAAGATGCGTTACGGACTTGGACTTTGCGACATTCTCAAGATCTCTGATAACGAGATAGAGTTTCTTACGGGTGAAAAGGATATTGAAAAAGGAGTGAAGAGTCTTATATCGGACTTTGATATACCGTTGGTTTTTGCTACGGCAGGACCGGATGGAAGCATGGCCTTTTACAAGGGTCAGGTTTAC
>JAEELH010000165.1 GCA_016288825.1 Lachnospiraceae bacterium
ATATTCTCTAGGCATTACTCATCCTCCTTCTTTGCAAGGCACTCCTGAATCTGCTGATTGAGTGTCATAATGATCCTGTCGTACTCAGCCTTCAGATCCTTCTCAGGTGTGTACTTGAAACGACCGATATCCTCACGGACAGGCATTACTACCAGATCCTCGACAGATGCACCCTTTTCCAAAGCGTCTGTAGAGAAATCGTAGAAATCAAGTACCAGCTTCATCATTTGATGCTGCTTGGGAAGGGATGTGAATGTATCAATATCATGGAAGGCATCCTGATGCAAAAAGTCCTCACGTACCGATCTGGCTGTCTCAAGCTTAAGACGATCGGGCGCAGAAAGCGCATCCATACCTACCAACTGAACCATCTCATTGAGCTTATCCTCGTCCTGTAGAAGGATCATCATACGGTTTCTAAGCTCATTCCAATCCTCATTGACCTTGTCAGAGAAATAAGCTGACATATTATCCAAATACAGTGAGTAACTGGTAAGCCAGTTGATGGCCGGGAAATGCCTCCTCTGAGCCAATGAAGAATCAAGTCCCCAGAACACCTTGACGATACGAAGTGTCGCCTGGGTAACGGGCTCGGAAATATCACCACCGGCGGGACTAACCGCACCGATAACCGAAAGAGCACCCTCTCTTCCATCTGATCCCAAAGTAACAACTCTTCCTGCGCGCTCATAGAACTGTGCAAGACGGGATCCAAGGTATGCGGGATAACCCTCCTCACCGGGCATCTCCTCAAGTCGTCCGGACATCTCTCGAAGAGCCTCTGCCCAACGGCTTGTGGAATCAGCCATAAGAGCTACTGAATATCCCATGTCACGGAAGTACTCAGCGATAGTAATTCCTGTATAAACCGAAGCCTCGCGGGCTGCAACGGGCATATCAGATGTATTGGCAATAAGAACTGTACGCTCCATCAAAGACTTGCCTGTCTTGGGATCCTTCAGTTCGGGGAACTCGTTAAGAACGTCGGTCATCTCGTTACCACGCTCGCCGCAACCAATGTAAACTACGATATCCGCATCTGCCCACTTTGCCAGCTGATGCTGAACGACTGTCTTTCCTGTTCCGAAAGGTCCGGGAACTGCAGCAACACCACCCTTAGCAATAGGGAAAAGTGTATCGATAACGCGCTGACCCGTAACAAGTGGCTGATCGGGAGATTTTTTCTCCTTGTAAGGACGCTCCTTACGTACAGGCCACTTATGCATCATCGTGATATCGTGATCAACTCCTGCATCATCTGTAACAACTGCAACTGTCTCTGTGATAGTAAAATCACCTGAGTTTATTGACTTGATCGTTCCTGTGATCCCAACAGGTGTCATAATCTTCTGAACTACTATATCAGTCTCCTGAACAGTACCCAGAACATCACCGGGCTCAACCCTGTCTCCTGCCGCAACCTTAGCCTCAAAGGGCCACTTTTTATCACGCTTCAAAGAAGGAACCTCAACTCCTCGCTGGAGCAGGTTGCCCCCCGTAGCCTTCATGATCTCCTCCAGGGGACGCTGGATACCGTCATAGATGTTACCGATAAGGCCGGGTCCGAGCTCGACACTCATAGGCACTCCGGTACTCTCAACAGGTGCTCCCGGTCCAAGTCCAGAGGTCTCCTCGTATACCTGGATGGAAGCCTGATCCCCGTGGATCTCGATGATCTCTCCTATCAGCCTGGCATCACTAACACGAACCACATCAAACATGTTGGCATCGCGCATACCCTCGGCTATTACCAGAGGTCCGGCTACTTTTTTAATAGTACCTTGACTCATATTTTTCTCCTTTATTCCTGATGGCCTCACCATCAGGAATCATCGATTTACTGTTGTTTGAGCAACTATTTGGCTCCTTAATTATTAAAGATGATATCAGACCCGACTGCCTGTTCCACGCTTCGTCTTACCGACGCTATTCCTGCTCCCGTATTGCCGCTGGCTCCGGGTATCAGGATTATGGCAGGTAACTTGCTTTCGGCATACTTGGCGATCTGCGGTTCAATACCTGCAGCGCAAGCTTCCGTAACATAGATGATACCGTAATCACCCTCTGCAAGTTCCCTGAGCTTTCGTGCCGCATCCTCGGGACTGCTTACGGGAAAAGTATCAAGACCCAGCGTAGCAAAGCCGAAGATACTGTCCCAATCTCCCATAACTGCTATCTTATACATAGGTCTTCCTTATCCTTTCCCTGATGGTCTCCTCGGGCATGTCATTGGCCTTACCTGTCAGGATGATCCGTACGGAACGTATCTCACTCTCCCGCGCCAAAATATAAGCGGCAAGAGGCCCGATAGTAAAGGGATGATACAGCTCGTTATGGATACTGTCCATCATACGATCGTCACACCACTTCTCAAAAGCCGAAGCCCCCTTGGCAAGCTCATCTGCTGCCTCGGAATAAATGGTATTGGCCAGATATGCAAGAACCTCCTCCTGACCGCTGTCCGCAGCCTGGGCAAGTCTGGTAACATCCAGAGTATCGCAGGGGCAAAGGGCCATCTGCATAAACGCAGAATCCTTGCCGGTCCTGGCACCTCTGAGTGCTATCTTGATATCCGCCGTAGCAACCGTAAGCTCACCATAAGATGCAAGAAGCTCCGAACCGGATGCCTTGCCTGCACGCAGGATTTCTGCAAGTGCCGCCTGATCAACCATGATGTCACACAACTGTCCATCCCTGGTATGAAGAAGAACGTCCATCGCCTCCTGGGCAACTTCTCTCATCCTCTCCGGCAGCAGGGAAAATTCCCTCTCTGCTACGGCGTCTCTTATGGTCTCATAAGGAATGCTGCCTCTGTCAATGTAGATACCTTCTATTTTGTCAGATGCACAAGCCTCCTTGATGGCTGCTTTGAGATTGTGGTAGTCGTTGGCGTACAAAAATACATCGAAAACCGACATATCGTCAACCAACTCTTTTATCAGCTCCCAGGTCTTCTCCTGCTCAATCCTGAGCATCTCCTCAAAATCCGTGCCGGAAGCCGGTGTCTGCCAGCCTCGCTCGGCAAGAAGCGGAAATGCGTCTTTTACGGATTCCACTGCAAGCAGCTGATCCATAAAAGCTCCTGTCAGAAGTAAAAGCTCCTTTGAACGGATACGGGCGACCGCATAAGTATATAACTTATCAGACATAAAATGTCCCTCCTAATCTACCTATCCTAG
>JAEELH010000166.1 GCA_016288825.1 Lachnospiraceae bacterium
CAATAATACCAGAGAGGATGTTATCGCCTATACCCGGTATCTCAAGAGCATTCTCCGCGTGAGGTACCTCCCGGAACTTCTCCTCTAGTTGTCCTTCCACTTCTGCCAGTTTTTCTGAAAGCCCCTGAAGCTGTTTTGCAACTGCTGCAAAACCATATACAGCATGGGGCCGAGGACCTGGTAAGATACAGATCAAATTTGCCGGTTCGTATGAGTTCTCCCATATCCTTCATAGGACTCCAGAAAAAGAAACAGCTTAGACTGTAGGTCAGCCAGCTTGTGGTAAACATGAAAAGGACCTTGAAAACATCCCGCTTTTACTGACATCTCATACCTGCAGCTTCAGGCGTATGCTCCTCGATGATTTCTCGAAGCACGGCGTGTCGCCTAAAATCGAACTGGAGACCAGCAGTAAGGAGATCCTTAAAGTCTTTGCGGCAAACGGACTGGGAGTTGCATTTATGCCGGCCACCACACAGGGTAACCGGATCTTTTATGATCATCACGATTCAATATATACAGGCTTTACAGTCATTCCTGTTATCTTATATCCATAGGCGGATGCACTGCACTTCTTTACAGTGTATATGATCTTGTAATTAATACGGGATCCGTCGTCTCCGCCCCAGTAGCCCCAATAAATACTCTTTGTAACCTTGTAACCACTGCCGGACTTTTTGATGGAGATCTTTATCAAACTATAGCTTGATTCCGTTTCCCCATCTGTTTCATATATGACAACACCATTTTCCTTTGTTTTGTATGCATCGCAAACCCAGCTTTCATTCTCAGTTGTAGTAACATCTTTTTTAGAAAGTTCTTTTCCAAAAATATTCTTTGATGCCTTCTTGAGTTTAGCATCGGAAAACTTGTAGGTTACGAAACCACCAAACTCTCCCTTTGTAAGACCGTCTGATTCCTTGAAGGGAAGAGAAACGGCCGCAAACCTTGCCATTCGATCTGTGGTCAGATCTACCTTTACCGTGTCAGCATAGGGCGCATCCTCATATGTAAGAACGCTGCATTCTGCCACCCTCATCTGTTTTACAAGCTTTTTGATATTTGTCTTGTATGAAGCCGCCTCCACCTGTTTAGCAGGCGAAAAGCCCGCGCATACCAAAACAAGTGCAAGTACTACACCAAGCATCCTTTTTGTTTTCATAACCACTTTCTCCCTTCCACTTTACTTTGCATATCTTATTATGATATCAATCACCGATGATAAGTATCCTCGTCCAAATAGATTAAGATGATTGAGCAAATGGTATAGATTGTAAATATCCCGTCGTCTCTCATACCCGCTCATCTTACCTATCTCACTATAATACGCCTCGTAGAATCTAAAATCAAATCCGCCGAACAGCTCCGTCATGGCCAGATCCGCTTCATTGCACCCCACATAAACCGCAGGATCGATAAGTACCGGATCCCCCACACTATCCTGCATCACATTGCCGCTCCAAAGATCTCCGTGCAAAAGAGACGGCCTTTCCGGTTCGATCAGTATCTTATCAAGGTTATTAAGTATGAATTCGGACTTCGACAGAATGTCTTTATCAAAATATCCGGATGCCAACATAAGCTGTGGTCGCAGCCGGCATTCTCTAAAGAACTCTACCCAGCCGGTCATTTGTACATTGCTCTGCTCTCCTGCTCCGATGTAATTATCCTCATAAAATCCGTATTTTCCACTGTATTTCGGATCTAAAGGAGCCTTATGCATAGCTGCAAGAGCATGCCCCAGTTTCTCCCAGTATCCGGGACTGGCATGCCCTCTTTCAATATACTCCATCAAAAGATAGGAATGACCGTCTTCTACGCCTCTGTCATATATACAGGGTATCCTGATGGTACCGGTATTTTGGAGCGCTTTCAAACCATGTTCCTCTTTACGGAAAAAGTCCGCATTTTGGACACTGTTTTCTTTTAAAAACGCAAACTCCCCATTGGAAAGAACGACCTTGTAGGCATCGTTGGCATCCCCTCCGCCAACGGCGGTTTTCCTTTCGATTATAATATCCTTACCTAATACCATCCCTAATTCCCCAAAATCCATTGTTATGCTTCACTCGTTTTTTTCATATACCGAATAACTTCAACAGGGTATCTGCCGGTAGCGGTTTCCGCAGTAACCATAAGGGAATGAGCGCCGTCACATACCGCATTATAAATGTCACTTACCTCGGCACGGGTAGGAACCGGTGATTCCCGCATGGAATCCAGCATTTGGGTAACGACCATAAAATCCCGGCCCTTTTTCGCACATAACTGTGAAAGCTCCTTTTGGATCCTTGGAAGCTCCCACAGAGGCATGCAGTTTCCCAGATCCCCGCGGGCGATCACAACTTCATCGCAGTTATCTGCAATCTCCCCTGCCGCAAGTACTCCTTCCCGGCTTTCTATCTTGGCATAGACCCTAAGATCTACTGTCGTAAGATCTTTTATGATAGCCCTGACTTCCTTTAACTCGCTTCCGCTCTTTACAAAAGGCTGCATCACACCGGTAACGCCGTACTTTTGGGAGGCGGAAATATTCTCTCTGTCTTCTGTGGTGATAATAGGCATCTTTATCCCGGAGTCTTCCCAGAATATGCTTTTTCTCCCTGACAAGACACCTCCGCGGATAACCTCACATACAGCCCTTGTATCGGCCTTTTCCCTTACGATGGCATATATCTTGCCATCATCAAGATGAAGCTCCGCTCCGGGCCTCATAGCCTCAAATATGACATCGTCCAGCGGGATCCCGCCCTCTCCAAAACATATCGTCTGACCATCCTCCAGATGCATCTCCTCAGAAAGATCACCTATCCGCATCTCGGGACCGCGCAGATCTATCAAAAGTTTCGGCGATATGCCCTCCTTTTCGGCCGCTTCAAACATGTCCGTAAGGAGCACAGTATTATCTGAGAGCATGGTATGGGAAAGATTTAGTCTCATACCCGTCATCCCCTCTGCAAACATACGGCGAAGCAATTCCTTATCGCTGCATGCCGGTCCCAGAGTTCCAAATAAGTCCGATATCATACCACTCTCCTATTTATCCTGCGCTCTTTGCGGCCTTCTTTGTCCCACAGTTTTTATCATATCACATTTTCCTTCTCTACACACGAGAAAGAGTTTAGCAATGCGCTTTATACAACAAAAAACAGGGGCCTTATGAAAAAGCTCCTGTAATATAAACACATATTATCGGCGGCAGCCCACCTGCTAAACCGCCGATTATCAAAATCGCTTAAAGTAAGGAGTAAACGGCAGCTGATCTCTCCATGTTCTCCTACTGCCCCGCAGGTGGGCCTTTTATCCTATGCGCTACTGCTCAGAAGAAGGATCATTCCTTTCACGCATTGGTCGGTTACCTTTGTTTGATGATACTATTATATGACGTCCATATGCACAAATAAATGACTGCGTTGGCAAAATAAAGGGCTGTATCCTTCTTTTTTGGAAAGATACAACCCCTTTTTATAATAAACTATAAGCGGATCTTCTTTGATCACAAATCTCGTCTTTTGTTTGGAAACAAAAGGTTGTATAATATTGTAAATTATCCTTTGATACTTAGAAAGGTTAAGCTGATATGCTAAAGAAACTTAATTCTCTGAACTTCAAATTCGGCATCATAACTTTTTTCACATATATGCTGCTCGTAACGGTGATCCTCGTTGCCTGCTATAATCACTTTTTCGGAAATACCATCCGCACATATGAAAACATCGCACAGGAGATCCTAAACCATGCCAGTGACGACATCATAATCGATCATATCCCTGACTATCTGTCCGGTAACTACGACCGGGATGAGTATGCCCGGACCCAGGCGAAGCTTGAAAGCTATGTGTCGTATTACAACGAGATCTACTATCTGTACGGGTATAAGATAAATAACGGCAGCAATATGGCTACCGTTATTTTCGATGCCCAGACTGATCATGATACGGTCGAAAAGCTTGGCGACGACTATGAACTTGAACATGATATCGCAGATAATCTTGATAAGCTGGAAAGGGGAGAACCTATCAAATCCCTGGTAGACAATACAGAGTGGGGGTTCCTTCTGACCTGCAGCAAGCCTCTTATAGGAAGCGACGGCGAATGCAAGGGTTATCTTTTCGTAGACTTTAATCTGACAAAGGTTAGGGAAAAGAATCAAATATTTATCCTACAGCTATTTTGCGTCGTTTTCCTTCTCACACTTCTGATACTCTATGGTGCCATGCTGGCCGTTTCAAAGCGGATCACAGGCCCCATCGAAAAAATGTATAATGCCCTTAAATCCTTTAAATTCGAAACCACAGAGGACCGCGAGCAAAATATCATGAGACTTCGTCAGCTGAAGATCAAAACCAATCCTGAGATCCAGTCCCTTTATGATACCCTGGTATCAACCACTCTTGAAAGTTATACCTATCAGCAGGAGTACAAAGCTGCCACGGAGCAGCTCGGAGCCGCCACGGAGAAACTGGGCGTAGCCAGCGAGATGGCATATACCGATGCCCTGACTGGTCTTCAAAACAAAAACGCTTTTGAGATGACGCAAAACGATCTCCAGAAAAAAATAGACTCCGGCGAGAGTCTGCAGTTTGCTGTCATAATGATCGATGTCAACAACCTCAAATACGTAAACGATACCTTCGGCCATGACATGGGTGATTCATATCTCAAAGGATGCTGCAAGATAGCTTCGACCATCATCAAGAATTCACCCATATACAGGATCGGCGGCGATGAGTTTGTCGCTATCCTCAAAGACAATGATTACGAGATCCGGCAGACACTACTTGCAAATCTAAAAAAGAGTTTCAAGCTCATCTATGGTGATGAATCAAAGAAGCCATGGGAGCGCTATTCTGCCGCTGTAGGCCTTTCATATTATTCCGGTGACGTATCTGTAAACAGCGTTATAAAACGCGCTGATAACGCTATGTACGAAGCCAAGGCCGAGTTCAAAAAGAAGCACGGCAGCTACCGATAAAACCCATTCTATAGGATCAGATCATTTTCCCGTTTTTCCAGGGATGAAATGTCACATTGGCATACGCTCGACTGTTGCCCGGTACAGATTCCTTATATCCGTCCAAAGAACCCTCGTTATCGTATGTTGTGCTCTTTGCTTTGGGATAATCGGAAGCCTTAAAGGCGTGCTCAGATCCTCCTTTTTTCTTTATGTTTTTTGAAGACTGTAAAAAGAAGCTGTAGCTTGGATGCTTTGCCGTAATATCCTCCAGCCCCACCGGGTCGTCCCATGTACAATCAATGTGGTACCACTTGCCGCCAACCTTGACAAGATTCCAGGCATGATCATTTCCGATAACACAGCGGACCGGGATCCCCATCTCTTTCATAAAGACCTGGAATGTCAGAGTATATCCTTGGCAGACTCCCTTTTTAGCCTTATAGGTACCGGCAAAGGTATAGGCTGCATTGGATGAACTATTACCGTAATCATAGTTCTTAACGATCCAGTCATGGGCATACTTTATCTTTTTGAAGGTAGACATTCCCTTGGTCTTTTTTGAAACCAACTTCTTTATCTTTTTAGTGTTTTTCCCTGTCATATAGTAGGTCTTTGTCTTACCCACCTTTTTACTTGTATTCCCGGAATAATCATAAGCTGACACTTTGATCCCGTAAGTAAAAACATCTCCCTCTTTTTGATTCGTAAACTCGTACTCCACACTTTTTGCGGATGTGGTGCCCTCACTGATGGAATATCCCCCGAAATCATCCTCATTGTAAATAGTATAGGAATAAAGGGGCGCACTTCCACTCCAGCTGGCCTTTGCCACCATCTTAGATCCGCTTTTTTTCAGACTCAGAGAAACATTTTGCGGAGCACTTACAGCCGCAGATACCGAAATCGGATAATCTCTGCAAAGCCCGGTCCCGAGGCAGTTTGCACCTCCGCTCATCACCAGGACCGCTATCAGTATTAATCCAATTATTGACTTTATTCTACGCATAAGTGCTCCATCCCTGTAAGTTTTTATTTGAAATATCCGATCGTATCGGAAAGTGTTGTTGCAAAGTTTCTGAGCTCATCAGCGCTCTCATTGATAATACTAAAGGTTGCAGAAAGCTCTTCCATGGATGCATTGGTCTCCTGAGTGGTGGCCGCATTCTCCTCAGATATTGCTGACAGATCCTCAATTATGGAATTAAGGACATCCTTGGCACTCTCAAGATCTCTTACCTTATCTGCTATCTCAGACGCCGATGCGGCTACATTATCGATTCCCACAGCCATTTCATCCATTGAGTTCTTGGTGGTATCAAGTTGATCTACCTGATCCTTGACATTTTCAGTAAGGATCTGCATTACAGATACAGACTCACTGGCATCCTTCTGAAGTTCCCCTGTGATCTCATTGATCTTATCAGCACTTTCCTTGGACTGAGCGGCAAGCTGCTGGATCTCACCTGCAACAACCGCAAATCCCTTGCCTGCATCTCCTGCTCTTGCTGCCTCAATAGAAGCATTGAGAGAAAGAAGGTTGGTCTGGGATGCGATGGAGTTGATGGCCTCTGTAAATTCAGCGATGACCTTGGCTCCCTGATTTGTCCTGTCAATAGTCTTTGAGATGGTATCAACAGACTCAGAAACCTTTTCAGACTGCCTAATAAGCTGATCAAGAGCTTCTCTGGTGTTATCACAACTCTCTTTCATGTTGGAGGACGCCTCATTAAGAGATCCAACATTGTCGGAAATAAGGCTGATGCCATCTCCAATATTATTTGTTTCCTCAACCGCCGTCTGTATGCTCTCTGCCTGACTGATAGCGCCTTTGCTGATATCATCAACAGCTTCCGCTACCTGAGATGCCGCGCCGGACGCATTGTCTGATGATCGCGCAAGCTCATTACCGGAATCAGTAAGCTTGCCGGCGATGTCTTTGGTCTTTCCGATTATATCACTGATCTTCTCTATAAGGCCCCTTGTACTTCCACCAAGTTCTCCAAGCTCATCACTTCTCGAAACAACCTTATCGTCAATGGTGGTATCAAGTGTTCCGTTTGCAAGAGTTGTAAGCGAATCGGAAACATCCCACATCTGTGCGGATATCTTTTTATTTAAAATGAATCCGATAATGCAAACTGCTAAGATTATGGCCAGCGCTGTACCGATGAGGGAAATCAGTATTCCTGATATGGAATGTGATACATCCGCCGAGGGTCTTCCCGTAAAGACCATACCAATGATCGATCCATCCGAATTAACAAGAGGGATATAGTAACCCATATACTTTTGTCCCTCAATATTAAGGTTTGTCGCACTAAACTCATTACCACCCTGAAGAGTGTTTGCTATAACTGCATCGGATGCTTTTGTTCCCACAAGTTTGCCTGAACCGTCGATCTTATTGATCGTAGTAAGGACTCTGGTATCGCCCCAGAAGATGGTGTAATCTATTCCGGTCTCCTTCTGAAGCTCCTCGATCATACCCTCGATCTCATCTGCTATAGGTTCGCCTCCCTTATGAAGGACTTCATCCTCGTATGACCAGTCTCCGTTGTCATTAAGCGCTGAGATCGCACTGTCAAGATGCTCATCGGTCGCCTTTAGTTCTTCAAGAATAAGCGCATCGTACGTTTTGTTTAGACGCATTGCA
>JAEELH010000167.1 GCA_016288825.1 Lachnospiraceae bacterium
ATGGACATTGATTTTTATACTTGTCCGGCTGAAGAGGTGGATTATCCGGACGATACTTTTGATGTCATAACCATATGCCAGTGCATCTGGTATCTGGATGCAAAGATCATCGCTGAGAAATTCTCTAAGATGCTTAAAAGCGGCGGGAAGATCCTTATTCTTTACATGGGTTGGCTGCCCTACGAGGATCCCATTGCCGGAAAGAGCGAGGAGATCATCCTAAAGCATAATCCAAACTGGTCGTCATACGGAGATACGGTTCATCCGGTTTTTGTTCCCGACGAATTGATGGAATACTTTGACGTTATAACCAGGGAGGAGTTCCGCGTGGATGTATCCTTTACCAGAGAGGGATGGCATGGACGCATGCGGGCCTGCAGAGGAGTAGGAGCTGCAATGAATGAAGATCAGCTTGCGGCCTGGGACGAAGAACATATGCGGATGCTTGAAGAAAATGCTCCGGAAAGCTTTGATATTAAGCATTACGTGTCCTTCGCCCAGTTGCAGGTGAAATGTGGAGGATGAATGATGAGTTACAGTCTTATTTCAAAACAACTTGAGGGTCTGATCGAAACAGAGCCTTTTTATGTACCTGCCTTATCTAACGCTGCAGCGATATTATGGGAAGAACTTGATGATATCAACTGGGCAGGGTTCTATATTGTACGAGATGAAAAGCTGGTCCTGGGACCGTTTCAGGGAAAAGTAGCATGCATTCATATAGCATTGGGAAAAGGCGTATGTGGTACGGCATGGGAAAAGGATGAAACGCTGGTCGTGCCGGACGTGCATGAATTCAAGGGACACATAGCTTGTGATTCGGCATCAAGATCTGAGATAGTGGTTCCGATCCATCATGATGGAAAAGTGGTTGCTGTTCTGGATATCGATAGTCCCAGCCCTTCCAGATTTTCTTCAGAGGACAAAACGGGACTTGAGGAGTTTGCGGGAGTTATTGAAAAAATGGTGACTTTCAATTAGCAAACTAATATATCATGGTTGGATTTTTGGGATTTCATCGTAAGTACAAATCTGCTCCCGATAGGGACACTGGTCATCTCGGTTTTCTGTTGCTATAAGATCGGCTGGGGCTGGGAAAACTTTGTTGAAGAGGCAAACACCGGTAAGGGTCTCAAGGTAAGAGGCTGGATGAAGCCTATCTTTTAATATTTTGTACCGGCCTGTGTCGCAGCGCTGTATATTTATGAACTATTCACTTTCTTTAAGGGGATTTAACAATGAAAACAGTAATAAGATCAGAAATAGTTGATGCATTGAGAAACGTGGGACTTCAGGCCGGAGATTCGGTGATGGTACACACATCTCTGGGAAAACTTGGATATGTCTGCGGTGGTGCACAGACTGTTATCGAGGCTTTGATCGAGGTGGTGGGTCAGGACGGAACAATAATGATGCCTACCCAGTCATGGAAAAATCTTGATCCCGAGATCGGAGTTCACTGGAATGCGGATGAGGCTGATTGGGATAAGATCCGTGAGAATTGGCCGGCATATGACAAGGCGATAACGCCAACAAATACAATGGGGGCTGTTGCGGAAATGTTTCGCTCGTGGCCGGGAGCTATACGAAGTGATCATCCTGCCAGATCTGTTGCAGCCTGGGGCAAGAATGCGGAGTATCTGACTGCAAACCATGATCTTTCCAATATTTTTGGAGACACATCTCCTGTGGGTAAGCTTTACGAACTTGAAGGTAAAGTATTACTGATCGGTGTAGATTACGATAAGAATACATCTATTCATCTGGCAGATGTTCGTGCAGAGTACCCCGGTAAGCATAACAGTGTTGAGCATAGTGCTGTTATTGAAAACGGTAAGCGCGTATGGAAAGCTTATGAGACCCTTTTTGTTGATGGAGAAGATTTTGTTGATATAGGGGCTGCCTTTGAGACTGCCCATACCGTGAGCAAAGTAAAACTTGGAGATGCTGAAATAAAACTTATGGATCAGCGTGAATTAGTGGATTTTGCCGTAGAGTGGATAGAAGAAAACAGGTAGATCACCATGACATTTTTTATTTGACCTTGTAATTAGAAAATAATAAAATAAAATTGTTTATTATTGTTTTTTGCTTCGGTGGTGTCATGGAAAATAAGAAGATCACACAAAGCCTCATGTTCAGATTTGCCATGTTATTTGCCATTATCTTTATCGTGGTTTTGGTCATAACGGGTATCGCGACATTTTATGCCCAGATGGGTGCTTACAAAAGACAGTGTCAGCGCAATGTACAGAGTGTCGGAGCCTATCTGACATCCCTTATGCGTGATGAGGGGCAGGACATAGTTGCTTATCGTGATTATTACATGAAGCATTACAAGGAGATAGATATTCCTTATGCTTTTGATGATTATGAGGATGCCTGGAAGGAATATGAGTCTGTCATGGCAAGAGAGTATCCCGGCAAGGTCCTAGGAAAGGATATTACTCTTGAGGAACTTTCAGACGAAGCTAAAAAGGCCTATATGACCTACACCCATGAGTATTGGCTTCTGACATTTGAAAAGGCACGTGAGGAGTTTAATCTTCCATACACTTACTTCCTCGTAATGGTTGATAGCGAGGAGACCCGTGAAGAGATGGGCTATGATGTGGATTTTGTTACTGAGGAGCGTGACAACGTTGTTTATATGATAGATGGCGAGCGTACTCACAGGGAGGACGATCCACAGCTCCTTTATCTGGGAGATACTTATTTCAATCCACGCGAGACATATAAATTCATGTGGCGCACTTGGGACACCGGTGAGGTGCAGAACGGCTACATGGAGTGGAACAACAACTGGGGACATACCTACGGATATTACACGCCGCTTATCATCGATGGCGAGAGGATTGGACTGGTAGTAACGGAGGTTCAGGTTGAGGATGTTAACAGGGAGATCCTGGCTAACACTCTTACCCAACTGGCTATTGTTATGATCGTATTTGTCTTCGGAATGGTTGTTCTTATGCTCTTTATCCGTGACCGCCTTATCAGGCGTGTTGCCATATTGGAGGGTGAAGTTGCGAGGTATTCCGGAGGCAAAGATCCGGAGGTGGCAGACTCGATCCGTAATATGGTCAGTGGCAGTGATGAGATAGATGGTCTGGCTATCAGGTTTGCGTCCATGATCGATGAGGTCAGGGATTATATCAATAACTTGTCCGAAACCAGACAAGAGCTGCGAGACACAAGGATCCATGCAGAGATGCTTTCAGAGCAGGCTAACAGGGATTCGCTTACGGGTATCCGTAATAAAAATGCATATGATACCGAGGCAGCCAAGTTACAGGCAGAGATGGATGATGGCTTCTCCGATTTCGGAATCGCGATGATAGATCTGAATTTCCTTAAGAAGATCAACGACACTTATGGCCATGACAAGG
>JAEELH010000168.1 GCA_016288825.1 Lachnospiraceae bacterium
GCAGAAAACATCTCAATACAAGCATAACCACAGGAAACATCCTGGGTTATTACCTCTACTCCATCAACATATACCGGAGCACCATATTTATCATCTTTATATATAGATGAATAATCAGTAAGGATTCTTCCTGTCTGTATCTGTAGCTTTATCAAAAGTCCCACCAACACAATAATAATCAGCGTTATAAAAATGAGAACACTGCGAATTGTCTTTTTCAAATAATGCCTCCTCTTTCGTGTATAAACTGTAAGTTATGGTGCTTTCTTACATTTTAGTAAACTCATATCAATAAAGGCCCTGAATAATCGGTTTGCAGAACTTAATGCAATATATGTTTCCGTTACTGTCAACTAAAAAAGGCTACTACATTTTTTGCAGTAACCTTTGTAAAATCAGTGTGTATAGGATTTTTTGCATTTACCTATAAATGCTAATCTAAAAGTGAGCCACTTGACCTCAAAACGCTGACTTGAAAGTGAGCCACCTAATAGCTACTCTGAATAAAAGACTTTTTATTCGGAGGGAAAGACGGTGGTTATAACAATGCAAGATTACGATGAGATCCGCAGGCGTTTCAACGCCGGCGAAAGCCAGCGGCATATCGCCAAGTGTATGGGTATTTCCAGAAACACAGTCAAAAAGTACTGTGAGGGAAATACTGTTCCATGGGAACGTAAAACTCCGGAAAGAACATCAACGGTTTTAACGGAGGATACGATCCGGTTTATCAAAAACTGTCTGGAGGAAGATGCCAAAGAGCATCTAAAAAAGCAAAGCCATACCGCTAAAAGGATTTATGACCGGCTCGTAGCTGAGACCGGCTTTACCGGTGGCGAATCCACTATTAGGGCCAAAGTTCGCGAACTAAAGGAAACTACACCCAAAGCTTTTATTCCACTCCAGTTTGATATAGGCGAAGCCATGCAAGTTGATTGGGGCGAAGCCACTGTTTACCTTAACGATGAAAAAGTAAAGATAAATATCTTCTGCGCCAGGCTATGCTACAGCTGCAGACCTTTTGTTTTCGCATACCACTGTCAGAACGAAGAAAGCTTTTTGGATGCTTTTGTCCGTACTTTTGAAACTATGGACGGTGTCCCCAAAAAGGTAATCTTCGATAACGGCCGTGTGGCTGTCAAAGACGGGTTCGGAAAGCATGCAAAGGCCCAGCAGGGTTATACACAGCTGTCAGCCCATTATAGTTTTAATGCCGTATTCTGCAATCCTGCAGAGGGCCATGAAAAGGGCCTCGTTGAAGGTCTTGTCGGTTGGGCTCGCAGAAACATACTCGTTCCCGTGCCAAAGGTAGCTGACATAGAGGAACTTAACACCCTGCTTATTGAACGATGCCAGCATTACGAGAGCCACACCATTAAGGGCAAACCTGCTACAGTTGGCGAGATGTACTGTACGGAAAAGTCTTCGCTGCAAAAACTTCCCGGATGTCGATTTGAAACCGCCAAATGTTCAAATGCACGGGTTAACGCCTTTTCAACCGTACGTTTCAGGACCAATAGTTATTCAGTCCCTGTAAAATATACCGGCAGAGATGTCGGCATAAAGGGGTATCCTGAAACTATCGAGATATACTACAACGGAGCGCTTATAGCAACTCATAAACGTTGTTTTGGCCGTAACCAGAGTATCTACCACTTAGAGCATTACATGCCGCTTCTTGACATGCGCAGACGGGCAATACTTGATGCTGCTCCGGTAAAACAGAACGTACCTACAGAGGTTCTTGCGGAACTACGAAAGAATAGCGGTGACTATTCCAGGATGGTCAAAATACTCCATGACTTCGTAGAGCCCCAGCCTCCTGAGATAAAGGATCCGGTCAAGATCATAGCCGTTGATCTCTCACAATACGACCGCTTAGGCGTTGGAAAGGAGGTGAACAGTTATGAGCACGCTCTTAATTGATGAGCAGATCCGGATGCTGGCAAGGCAGCTCAAGATTCCTACTTTTGCCAACTATAACGAGCTGGTACGCCAGGCATCTCCAAAATCAAGCATAAGCGAACTTCTACTAATGCTTATGAAAACCGAGTATGAGCAGCGACAGGAAAATCAAAACCAACGCAGGCTCAAACAAGCAGGTTTTCCGTTTACAAAGACACTGGATGAACTCGATATAAGTCAATACAATGGCGAGATTTCTGATGTATTTATCAATGAATTGGCCAGTTGTAGGTTTATAAAGGAGCACCGGAACATCACGATGTTTGGCAATCCGGGCCGTGGTAAAACCCACATGGCCATCGGATTGGGCTTAAAAGCCTGTTCCATGGGGATGAACGTTCTTTTTAAGAATGCTGCATCCCTCTCAACGGAGCTTACAGAAGCAAGGGACAATTATTCTCTGGGGCGCCTAGAGAAGCGCATTCAGCGAGCAGATCTTTTGGTACTCGATGAGATGGGCTATGTAAGCTTTGACCGATATCAATCGGAACTCTTATTCAAGATAATAGCTGACCGCAGTGAACGCGGGAGCATTATCATAACAACAAATCTGCCGTTCTCGGAATGGACAACCTTATTTGAGAATACGGCAATGGTAGCAGCAATGATCGACCGGCTTACATTCAATTCGTTCGTTCTTGACATGAATGGTGAATCCTACCGGTTATCACAAACAAAGAGGACAAGAAAGTAGGGTGGCTCACTTTCAAGCCATCACTGGGTGGCTCAAAATGAAATCAGCGCGTGGCTCACTTTCTAGTTGACGAATATACGACAAATTTAGATTTGTCTTATTCAGTTATACTGCATTATATTTATTTCTTCCGAATCACTGTGTTTTTCTTATTTAGGACAAACCCACATTTTATTGCGGTATTCATAGAGCCTTTATTTGAAGTCGAA
>JAEELH010000169.1 GCA_016288825.1 Lachnospiraceae bacterium
ATGTTGGGTCCCATTGAAACCGCATCAAGGCCGGGAACCTTGGCGGATAAGAGTCCGCACTCAAGGCCTGCGTGGATGGCCTCCACTTTGAGTTCCTCACCGAACATGTCCTTGTAGATCTCGCAGATCCTGTCTCTGAAATCGGACTTATCCACAAACTCCCAAGCAGGATACTCGCCGTGGAAAGAAACGTCTGCACCAAGTCCGGATGCAACCAGCTCAACCTGATCATGAAGCCAGCTGTAGGCTGCTCCCACAGAGCTTCTCAGGGAATAACCAAGACCCAGTTCCTTTTGAGTCATGTAGCAAACTCCGAGATTGAGAGAAGTTTCAACAAGGCCCGGGATCGCATCACTCATACGCTGGATACCATTGGGAAGTGCAGAGATCAGGGTGATAACCCTATGGCTCTCCCTCTTGGTAAGAGGATGCCAGCCAACCGCTTCCTCCGGAAGATCAAGCTCGATAGCCTTTTTTGCATCGGTGATGAGCTCACAAGTAAGTCTGATATCAGGATCAGCGATGTGATACTCTGCATGTATGGAGTCGGACAAAGCAGGGATCATCTCCGCTACTTTGTCTGCCATCTTTTTGGGAACCGAAATAAGCGCATGTGACTCTCTGGGGATGGCATTGTCCTTGGAACCGCCCTCCAGTGCTACGATACGCATATCCGCCTCACGACGAAGAGTCGCCAGAACACGATTGAGAAGGATGGTGGCATTGGCACGTCCTTTGTCGATCTCGTCTCCGGAATGGCCACCCTTAAGTCCGGTAACGGACAAAAGCATGCGAATGTCTCCGCGAACTCTTTCTCTTTTCAGAGGAAGTACGATATCGGACCTGCCGCCACCTGCGCAGCTGGCAAGGATACTTCCCTCTCCCTCGGAATCCAGGTTGAGAAGCCTGCGCCCCTTCAGCATGGAAAGATCGATATCTCTGGCACCGTCCATGCCCACCTCTTCGGAAACCGTGATCACAACCTCCAAGCGGGGATGCTTTAATTCCTTGTCATCCAAAAGAGCCATGGCGTAGGCGACCGCTATACCGTCGTCACCTCCAAGGGTAGTTCCCTTGGCCGAAAGAGTATCGCCATCCAGCACCAGATCAAGGCCCTCGGTCTCCATGTCCTTGGAACAACCGGCCACTTTTTCACAAACCATGTCCATGTGCCCCTGGATAACGATGGGGGGCACGTCCTCGTAGCCCTCTGAGGCTTCCTTGATAATGATGACGTTGTAAATGGAATCCTGATGGACCTCCAGATCCCGATCCTTTGCGAATTTGACAAGGTGGTCACTGATGGCCTTTTCCTGATATGAAGGACGGGGAATCGCTGAGATCTCCTCGAAATACTTGAAAACTGATTTTGGCTCTACGCCGCTTAAAATGCTCATTTAATTCACCACTACCTTTTCATGCCGGAAGCTTGCTTCTGAAGCTCAATAAACAAAATACACCACTATTCTATTATATCTTTTATGGAAAAATAGCGCAATGGAAATTGAGGGATGGCTGCTTGCAAAACGGATGGAGATATAGTAGAATGTGTAGGTTCGATATGGATGCAGAGGTACTCAAGTGGTCCAAGAGGGAGCACTCGAAATGCTTTAGGCCGGTTTCCCGGTGCGTGGGTTCGAATCCCACCCTCTGCGCTCAAAAAGCTGCCATTTGGCAGCTTTTTTAAGCGCAGAGGGTGGGATTCTTACATTTTTACATTTTTATTTCGCTTCCTTTTTATTTGTTTTTGTTGCGCAGCGCTTTGATCTCCTTTTCGGCCTCCAGCATATTCTTTTCAAGTACTGCATTGGCATCGAGAGACGTAACCTCCTCTGCTCCAAAGAAGGCCAGGTTGGTCTGTTTCATCTGAATTACCGTCTGGGCATAGTGACTCTGTGCGGCAGTGTCACCTTTTGCCCTTCTTTCAGCCATGCCGTTTATCAGATCGACCATCGTAGTTTTAGCCAGCTTGTTTCCATACTCGGTGCCGTGAACCGGATTTCTAATGAGTTCATATCCCACCATCATCAGGTTCTTGAACTGCTGCATGGCCTTGATCCTGGCCCTGAGCTTGATCATATCTTCCTCAGTATACTTGAGGCCCTCTACTTTGCCGGATTTCAGAATTGAATCATATTCTCTGGATGTCTCATAGAACTCAAACACCATACGCAGTTTTGTCATCTTGATCTCAGCATTCTCAAGAAGCTCTTTCTGGTTCGTAAAGTTAAACTCAGACATATCCCAGCTGTTTATCTCGTCAAATATAAGCTCAAATGCGCGGGCCTTGGCTGTGGTTGCCTCAACCGTAGCGCCATCCTTTTCATCGGTACCTGTCATAAGCGCTTTAAACATCTCATAGCCCTTCTCCTTGTCGATCTTATTAAGGACTATCATAGATGAAAGAACGGTATTTGTCTTACGGGAAATCTCTCCTCCCTTGAATTGAATGCCATCCTTTTGCTGGCGGCCGGAAGTATAATTGCTAAATGCATCATAGACAGCCTGACCGCTTGTGATGGCATAATCTGCCTGTTCGGCAACTGACATATTGGACTTGTCGATACCCTCACCGAACTTGCTTTTGAGAACCATGTCAAAAGCCTTACCGTCTCCAAAAGTGATCCCTTTCCACTTTTCCCAGAGTGCTACCCATTTGTCATAAGCCTTCTTTTCCTCCGGAGTGCTCACTAAATTCTTCCGGAACTTCTCCAGGCTCTCCCTGGACATACCGGGCGCTAAGGTTGTTTTTTCCAGTCTAAAGCCTTTGGCATCAAGACTTCTGAGGCCCGGCTCAAGAAGGAGTTCTCCATAAGCAACCAGATAATCAAAATACTTGTTGTGGAATGCCCTGTATTTGCTGATAGTTTGCTTGTTCTCCTCACTTAGTGTAAGCTGATGCTGCGCAGCAAATGTCTCCACTTCATCACATGCCTGATTGGCATTCCAATAAGTGCCAATAAACTTCACATTTAATCTATCCAATTTGTGGATGTCTTCAACAGAAGCTTTGCCGATCCTTTTTAGCAGCTCATTCATGTCATGCTGCTTTTTTTTGGCAGCGTTTTTTCCGGAGTATTTATTACCGGTGATTTTTTCCCAGGTATATTCTTTGTTTTTAACAGTCTCATAAGCTTTATGGATATCGTTTAATACTACGGTAATTCCGGAATAATGTGACCTGAACATACCTTCAAGCTTCATCTGCTTCGTATCGCAACCGGGCTTATATTCCAAAGTTTCGGGGGCAATAACGGAATAGCCCGCCGTTATCTCGTTAATCCTTTCTTCATCCTTTGTAAGACCTTCATCTTCACCTAAACCGCTCTCTAAAAAGATTTTCCGGCGCTCTTTGTCACGGATCGCCATAATATCCTCATATGTTACCAGGACGGATTCTTTATCCTTCATTGCATCCTGCGTAAAGCCAATGGTAGCGTTAAGGGACTCTCCAAACTCTCCCAAAACTCTGATCCTGTTAATCTCCTCCGCAGTTATGTAGATGCCCTTATACTTTTTGGCATCCATACCATCTTGTAACTTCTCAACTTCAGAAGCAAATGCCTTGAGCTGTGAAAACAACTGAAGCAGAACGATCTTTTCCGAAAAATGAGAAAAAATATCCTCTTCCGTCTGTGTCTTGTCAAATATGGATATGTCCATATTAAGAATATTATCAACCATCATACGATAGGACTTGAGCTTTACATCTTTTTTTTCGCTGGCAGCACCATTCAGAAGCTCTCTGTACTTGTCATCCGTCCATTTTTCGCGGACAAACTCGGTTTTTTTACCATCTTCTGTTTCTTTGCGCACCACGTACTCGCTCATAGTAAGACCGCATACCAATGCGATCTCACGCTCCAGCTGAACCTGATTATCTGCAGACAAATATGCAGCCGAGGTAACTTTTTTACTCCTATTTATGGTTTCCTGGCCGTTGTTGAAATAGTCGCGCTTTGCCTTGCGCTGCTCAATTATCAGGGCTCTTTGCTTTTTCTGTGACTTGGACAGACTACGGCCGTCAAGAATATTAAGCCATCTTACAGACTCAGCCAGGTCATCATCCGCATCCTTTTTGATCTTAGCCAGCTTTTCTGCCTCGACCTCTTCAACAGACTTTTCCACAAAAGCATTATCATTGTATTTTTTAACGGCGTTCTCATCTCCCGCAATCAAAGACAGCTTGAGGTCATACATATCCAGTTCCTGGCGCAGGGTATCCACACGGGCTCTAAGCTTGTGGATCTCGTCAACATCTGTGAAATGACCAAAAGCAATATGCCTGTCCAAGACTTCCTGCAAAGGTTCAAGAACCTCTGCTCTCATGGATTCGAGAGTTGTATCTTCCATCAACTCATCAAAGTTCATAAGAGCAACATTAGGAATCACCAGCGAATTGACCTTTTGACGCACTTGTTCCGTGGTCAAGTCCTGCTCCGGACGAGCGATGGATCTTTGGCGCAAATATGAAGGTGTAGCTCTTTGTGCAAGGCGATCAGCTGCCATATCAACAATACTGATGCCCTCGATATGCTTTGCCTGTGCCTCCTTCTCAGCCCTGGCATTTGCAAAAGCCCCCAGATCATCATAGCCTGCCGCCTTTTGAACAGCAGAATTAAGACGCTGCCTGTACTCCTGATAATTCTGTGGCAGCCCCTTTTTATCCTTATGGGCATTCATGGCGTCCTCAAGGGCAGTTGCATAAACGGACTGGCCGCTTACAACAAATGACTGAATGGCATCAAGGGCCTTTTTTACTAGCTTCTGTCTGTCACGACCCCATCCCCTGATTCGATAACCGGATCTTTTTTTGAGATAATTGAGAGATGCCGCCATCAGATCACCCATAGCCGCAGCGGCCTCAGCGTCTGTCTCTGCCTCACGAAGAGCTGTCGCAGCCCTCTGCACGGGAGCAGAAGACTCCTCTTTGACATCCTCCCAAAGCATGATCTCGTCAAGTACCCCCTTAAAGCTGAAGGGAAGCTGCTGCCTCTTGGATTTGTAGACCGGATTCTTTTTTTGAACCTGATCGGCCTGGCCGGAGCCGGGGTACACGGGTGGCATATTTTTATTGACCTCCGTGATAAAGCCCTTAAGCTGAGCGACCCGACTCTGCTTTCGCTCCTCTATGGGCGCCTGTGCACCCTCTGACTTTTCCGTGGTCTGCAGGTTCTTTTGCTCCTGCAGGCGGTCGTGCTCCTCTTTTCTTTTCTGCTGATCCTCAAAAATCTGCTGAGGCTCTTCCTGCTTTTTAACCTCGATAGTAACGGGCTGAAGTTGAAGCTGATCCTGAATTTCACTCATAGTCTTATTCTCTCATCTTTCACAAAATGGTATCCTGCATTACCAAGGAAATGACGATTGAAGCGCTTCCTTGCGCCAAAGCGCATATATACGGCGTTTGCGGACATAGTTTTTACTTTGTTCGTATGATTCTAGCAGTCTCATATGCACAAAATATACACAATTAAGGAAACGCAAACACGTTTCCTTAATCTGATGATCATATCGCAGGATGTATATAAATGCTCTTTATTTTGAGACTGAAACCTTTACTTTAACCCTCTTGACAGTACCGTTTTTAAAGGTGATCTTTGCCGTAACCGTGGCGGTGCCCTTTTTGAGGCCGGAAACCCGGCCGGAGGAAGAAACACGGGCAACACTGCTGTTTGACGTAGAATAAGTCACCTTTTTCACGCTGGACCTGCCGGCTCCTGTGAGGGAAACCTTGGAGGACTTGCCCTTTTTCATAGATACCTTGGACTTGTTGGTGGATACGGATGAAACAATGGCATTATTGACCGCCGTAGCATCCGAACCGGTCATCATCTCGTACTCTCCTGCAGTGAGCAATACGCCGCTGCCGCTGCTGAGTGCCGAAATGGTGGTCTTCTTTGAAGTCATGACATAGGTGTCGCCCTTCTTCTCATAAATATAGGCCGTAGCCTTGGTGTCATCATTGTACTTGAAAGTCAGGCTGACTTCCTTTCCGCCGGCTGCATCCACGTGAAGAGTGATGGATGAATTGTCCGTACTTGAAAGCGCACGAGCCTGATCCAGAGTATTCTTCGTAACGACAACTCTTACATTTGAAAGGCCTCTGGAGGGGTAATATACATCTACTTCTGACTGAGTTCCTGTGCCGTCAGACTTAGTAACAGACTCCATGGAAATGTTTCCACTGTTGTCATCGAACTCTCTGTGGGTAGTTGTCACACCGTTACTTGTGGATGTGGTGGTAGAAACTGCTCCGTCGAAGTAAACTCCGCCTAAAGTCTGGCCCTGTGCCGGTTGATTTGTGTTTCCTGTTGTTCCGGTAGTTCCGCCAGTGGTTCCTCCGGATGTTCCGCCGCTTGTGCCTGATCCACCCGTAGTTGTTCCATTGGTAGTATTGGTTCCGGTATTTCCATCCGCGCTGATGGTCAGAGTGCCGGTTCTAAAGGTAACTGCATAATTATCGCTCTTGTAGGAACCGCTTATGGTATAAGTTCCGTTGGGTGAGCTACTGGTTGCCGTGGTCGTAACGGTCACGCCAAGAGCATCCTTGGTATCCCAAGAAGCCAAAGTACCTGTGTAAATATACCACGTAAAGACCGGTAGAGCGGCGCCCTGCCTCATCGTCTTACTATCTATCGCAACTGTGATGGGGCGCTTATTTATGATGGGAACCACGTTAGCAGTCGCTCCATCATAGGTTGCGGAATCCTTTGGTGTAAAGTGCATGGAGATGGTACGGGTTGTTCCGACCGTAAGGGAATCCGTAGCCGTATCAGTAACGGTCCAGGTTCCGGGAACAACTCCGGCATCCGAAGTCACACGTCCGCCTGTGACCGTAAGATTTCTCGCTGTATCGCCGTAATATCCTGTAAGAACGGGCTGCTGCTCAACCGTCGTTGTCTTGAGAACATACTCGGTAACTGTCAGTGTTCCGTTAACAAATGTAAAGTCATAGTCGTCTGAGGTAGCTGTGACAGTAATCGGATATTCTCCTACCGTAGATTTCTCTGTGGCAGTTGTGACAAGTCTCAACGAGATCGCATTTTTATCCGCATCAAGCAAGCCATCTGCATAATAAGTAAATGCAGGATTAGCTTTTCCATACATGCGCGTAGCATCCTGGGCTGTGATGGTGCATGGACGGCGGGTGAGGGTAGGAAGGACTTCGGTTTCCTTGTCCTCGTAGGTCTCGTCATCTTCAGGAATAAACTTCACGGTATAGGGTTTCGTGCCGTTTACATGAGGAATCTCGTTGGACTCCTGTACCAATTCCCATGATCCGGGCACTACCGTATTACCTGCTTTTGCAACACCCGGAGTCAGATCCAGATTGCTAACCGCCGTTCCGTAGGTGCCTGTAAGAGTGGGCGCAGTAGTAACAGTGACAGGGGTAAGCGCATTCTTGTTGATAACAAGTTTGCCCTCTGTCAGAGTGATATCATAATTATTGCTGTAGCCTTCGCCATAGATCCTGTAGGTTCCGGACTTTGAAGTATTCGCTGCATTAGTTTGGAGGCTGATGTTGAAAGCGGTCATAAGCTCTTCCGCTGTCTTAGTCTTATCCCCACCAACTAACGCATTCCTCTGATCACTTGTAGGTTCTATGGAAAATGAAGGCATGGTCTCGTTTCTGGTGATCTCCTCGTTTTTGATGGAGAGGGTGATCTTTTTTGGTTCGATGGTCGGACGGACAAAGCATGTCCTGTCATCTTTGCTCGACACTTCACCATTAGCGGTTTCATCCGCGTCACTATATATCTCCGTATTGTAAGGCTTGAAGATCAATGTGAGTTCCCGGTATTCATTTACTCCGATGATAGTGTCATCTGTATCATTAGTATTCCCATATCCTTCAATAGACCATGCACCTCTTATCTCAGTAGACTGACTATCTTTATCTACAACCGTTCCACCTCTTATGTAGTTTTTAAATTCGCCAAGCTTTGTTCCATAAGGCACAGTTATAGTAGGTGCCTCAACTATCTTGGGGATACGACGTTTAAAAGGCTTTACTACGAGGATTCCATCATCAACCGCTATATCTTCTCTTGCTCGATATCCTTCATCTTTATAGTTGACAGTGTTGATCACCACATTGCAAGTCGGAATGGTATCGTTCGCTATTGGCGCAGTCCACTTGGTATCTTTTGTGATAACATAATTCGTATTCCTATCTATCTGTGCTGTTAAAGCATAAAGACCCGCATCACAGTCCTGCTTAGTGGCTTTAACCGCGCATGCAACCGTAACTCCGAGATCAGAAATACTGTCACCCGGAACAAGTGCGTTCGGTGTGACTATTGTAAATGTAAATGATGAAGGATTGCTGCTGCGCTGCTCACGAACAACATCGTCGACCTTTATAGTTACAGGCTTCTTAACAATGGTCGGCACAACATCTGTGATATCTGCAACATTATAGCAATCTGGATTTGCATCAGCTACAAAGTGTAACGTAAGCTTCTGGGTCGTGTCGGGCTTGAGGATAGTGTTGTCGGACACACCGGAACCGGTGACTATATGCCACTTTCCGGGCACATCTGCGCCAGTTCCATCTACACCTCTTTTAACAGAAACTGTATTCTGAGCGGTTTCAAAAGCTGACTCTAAATCCGCAATAGTATCGCCGTATGTGCCAGTTATTTCCGGAGTAAAGCTATCTAACTTCTTTGCTTCTACTTTATTTACCGTGAGTGTTCCACCTGATAAAGTAATAGCGTAGTTTTTATTAGTACAGCTACTCAATACAACTGCACCTGGATAAGTACCTACATTAGATGAAGTGGTTATGCCTTCCTTCCAGCCAAAGGTCATAACACCCTCTCTCTTAAGAGCATCCGGAACGTTGCCAGGATTCTCAAGAATGGTAGCAGTCGTAACGGTCGGTAACGACGCGCTACTCCAATCCATTTCTTGATCTTTGATAGATACCGTTATAGGCTTCTTTGAAATACTCGGAGTGATATCATTACAAGTTACTATCCGGTACGTGTCGCCGAATGTAGGTGTAAATGTGAGCTGTAGAATGGTGGTCGTTTCTACATCTAGATATGCATAATCATTTGCACTTTCATTCGGAAGATCATTTATTACGTCGTTATTTTCATTATTCTTTGTAACAATTCCCGTTATTGCCCAATCACCGCTAACCTTGTTTCCGGCGCTATCTATTACGTCTCCGTAATTCGATACTATATTGAATTCAGATATTTTCTTTCCATATACTGCAGTAACTGTCGGCTTAACATTAACGGTCGGCACTTCTTTATCGTATTCAGTTACAGTAAGATTTCCTGCTGTAACTTGAACATTATAATTATTATTTGTACAGTAATCCTTTACGATTGCTCCAGCAAATACCTTAGGGTATTCATCAAGACCTGATGTAGTTGTTACTCCCTCAATCTTTAGAACAACTCCAAGACTTTCAAGTGTATCTCCATTTTTAAGATTAGTATTCTGGTTAACTCCTAATACACACGTAAGTTTGGGCTTTGGATTTCTATCCACCCAATTCTTATTTTCCGCAACAACCGTAATGTTTACAGGAGAAAGGTCAAGTGGCACCTGAACTATAAGCTCCTTATACTGAGACGCATTAGTGACCGGATGCGCCTCTGTTCCGGGATTAAACACAAACTCTACCTTGGCACTTGTTCCTACAGGGAAATTAGTTTTTGAAGCTATAGCTGAATCCTTGATAGCCCATGTACCGTAAACCTGAGTTTCACCATCCTTGACAACCAGGCTATCAAATGTATGCTCGCCCACCATAGCTGATACAGCGTCGCCATATTGTCCGGTAAGCTTAACACCTTCTAAACCGGTAACTGTCAGCTCTTTTGTTTTAACTCTAAGTGTTCCAGGTGTGAACTGGATATTATAGTTTTTCTTATCCGCCTCACTAGCACCTTCTTTGATCTCACCCTTTATGGTATAAACGCCCTCATCAAGAGAAGATACATCAGTTACCTTGTCATCGCCATTATAAACTGAAAGCGTAATTACATCGCTGTTAAGATGAGACTTTAAATCATCGGCTATGGTACTAGTTATTTCCCATTCGTTATTAAGCCATCCCTCTGCCGGAGTACTACCCTTCACTATCTCCTGATTCTTAACAGTAACGGAAACCGGTAACGGAGATATTACAGGCTTAATCCTCTGTGCGTCTCCTACAGAATTTACTGTCTTGTAATAATCTCCATATATGCTTTCGTCCGGCTTAAAGTAAACTGTTAGTTTTGTATCTGTATCAACCGGCAAGACATTGTTGTGGCTTTCATTATAATCTATATACCATTCTCCATAAATCGTAGTAGTGTCTGTTTCTGATTTTTGTACTACACCATCCTGAGATACAGTCAGATCATTTCTCTTTGTTCCATACACTCCAGTAATACTTGTAGGCCAACTCTTAACGTATGGTGTCTTTTTCTGAAATTTTTTTAGTGTAAGTGTTCCGGTTGCGACTCGTACATCATAGTCGTCACTAGTTGCAGTTGCATTGATAATAAATGTTTTCGATTCTCCAGCATCTCCAACCCGCGTGTTCTCGTCAACATCAACAGGATGGCCCGCGCTTTCTTCGCACGTAAAAGTAATCCCCAACAGACTTTGAAGTTCGGGAAGCTCTAATGCAGTATCCTCAGTCAATAGGCCGACTTTTCCACTACCCTGATCAGCATCAACTGTAAACGTAAAATCCGGAAGATTGGACCTCTCCTCCATAGTAGCGTTAGATACAGTAATTTTAACCGTACGCGGATCTAATTCGATATTGGCATCAATGGTAACTGTACCGTAATTATTCGTGTCGGTCGGTGTAAAAACAATCTGCACCGTTCCGGGATTTGCTTTATGCGGTACTCTCTCATCAGTTCCATCAACAAAATCCCATCTACCCGGAACTGTAACCACTCCACCCGTTATTCTCATATCCTTTATAGCATCACCATACGTACCTTTTACAGTAGGCTCAACTTGAACAACGGGCTCCGGCTTTTTATTAACAGTAAGAGAAAGTGTCTTTGTAACACCAATACTCTTTACCGTAATAGTCGTTGTTCCTACACCACATAGTGATACCGTTACCGTTTTTTCATCTAATGCTTCAATGTATGGATTGTTGATCGTTGCAACTGATGTATTGCTAGAAGAAACATAAATCTGCTCATCATAATCATTAGGTGTTATTGTGTCTATACCAAACGAATACGTCCCCCTTGTAATATTAACTGTATCCGATGACTTTTCTAATTCAAAATTAGTAAGCTGCTTGGTATAACGTGGGGTTCTATTGGTTAAAATATAGTAAAAATACTTTGTATTTGAATACTTAATCTCACCACAAGTCAATCCCGCGGCAGAAGTTCCCGTGATAGACTGCAAAAGCTGTCCTAAATTTACAGTTGAATCTGATAGCACAGCCAAGTTGCTCCAAGTAGCAGTTTTCTCAATTATAGCGGTAGCTATTTCCGACGCTGTGTTAGGCGTAGAATCTGCGCCATAGTACAAACCTGCAGACTTATAATAAAGCGAATCCATAGACGTGGTGATATTAGCAGGCAGAGTGTATAACCAGTCTTTACCTGTGATATCGTAAGAACTCGGCGTATCGGCTGTATGCGTTTTTTCAAAAGTAGCTTTAGGCATACCAAAATAACCGTAATGGAATCCACCCCCATCTGAAGGCTTGCGGTCATCCCATGTAACATCCGCATACATATAATCCGTTCCATTAACGGAGAACGCATTCCATGCGTGGCCGCCTCCTCCACCATTTCCGGCGGAATCTGCCGTACCAACTATGTAGTAATTGGGTATATTCATATAGTTAAGAACAGCAGAAAAAACGTCTGCGTATCCTTCACAAACTACTGCAGAATGACTTTTGTCAAAAACGCCTACAACACTGTGAGCCCACTTAGCTTCCTCCGGTTTTCCGCTACCATCATACGCATATATAACGTCCGCGCATATCTCATCATGAAGCCTTCTTACCTGTTCGAGTTTATTATCGGTGGATTCCGCCAATGCAATCGTTTTATATCTTTTGATACCGGATATAACCTGATTATTAATCGCCGTTCTGGTCGAAACTTTCGAGAATTCTTCAACGGTAAAAATAGAAATACTCTCTGTATCGTATCCAAACGCGTTTCCAAACCAATAATACGCAGGATGATCGTAATCATATGCTGCTCTTGCTATTATTGCATCCTTAAGTGTCGCGTCCGGTATATCTGAAAAAACGATACGCCCTACCACGTATTCATTTACTTTTCCTTTTTTTTCATAGTTAAACTCTGTTGTACCTAAATCCTCAGTAGCAGTCATAAATGATCTTGCTGCATCATCTATGCGTTCATACAACGTTTTCTGAGCATTATTATCCTTGATCGAATTATATCCTACCGTATTTTTACTTTTTGTAAAAACCTCATCTATCGCGGGATCAACCGGATCATTGAGTTTTCTGGTCTCAACACGAGTCGAACCATCAAAAACAAACTCCTCATCAACTTTCTCGGATTTTTTGGTATTGATCTTGTACTTCTCCGGAAGATCATAATCCCCTGTAGGAAGAGCTTGATTGGCGGATTTAGCTTTCATCGCAGG
>JAEELH010000012.1 GCA_016288825.1 Lachnospiraceae bacterium
GATAAACTCAATGAGGCCGTTGATATTATTACCGATAACCTCAAACTCATCACCGGATGTGATCTCGATCTTTCTGGTAAGATCTCCGTCACCTGCTGTAAGTTCAACGATCTTGTCATTAAGAACTGCGAGCTTTTTCTTGAGTGTAACACTCAGTATAAACAGGATAGCAAAACCTACTACCAATACCAGTACACAAACAAGGATTATCCTGCGAAGAAGAGCGGATGTCTGCTCAAGAACCCACTCCATACTGATATCAACACCCACAACTCCGACTATAGAATTGTCTACATAAACCGGAGTATATGAAGTGATATGGGTTCCCCATTCGTCTGTATAAGGCTCGTCATTGGACAAGGTCTCACCCGAAAAAGCCGACTGGGCATCTGTGTCCTCAAACACATCGCCTGTCATGGACGCATCCTCTATCTGTGCGTCGATCGCATATTCCATTCCGGTCTCGTTGGATGCTTTTCTGACCAGATAAATGTACTCACATCCACTACTCTCCAAAAACTCGGTAAGCAAAATACTCTGGGACATATACTCATCTGAAGTCTCTTCTCCGGGCTGAACGGAAAGAAGGATATTGCCATCCACCTCAGCTGCCACGCAGCTCGCAACGCTCTGGCCTGTATTCTTGATCTGATTGATCACCATCTTGCTTGCACTTGTATAAGTAACAAAACCAAGAACGATGTCCATTATCAAAAACAGGACCATAACTATAAGGATCAGTTTCGTCGCAATGCTTACCTTACGAACTTTCATTAAAATTAGCCTCCCGAGACTTTTATAAATTAATAAGGAAACACCGAGTACATCAGTGTTTCCTGAAAAGTATATCATAAAGCGAGCAGATGTTCTATAAGAAAACGAAATTAATTCTGCTCCTGAAATACTCTGTAATACAGCTTTTGAACGCCCCATCTGTAGCAAAGAAGCATGCTCATGATCGCCCCGATACCACCCTGTGCGATCTCATATGGCATCTTCATAACTGCATACTCCCAGGTACTGTAAACAAAGGTCTTGCCCAGGGTATAACCGGTAACCATGATTACCGTTCCCACGGTCACGGCTATTGCCGATGCCAGCTTGGGTTTTGACTGGAGAACCTTGTGGGAAATAAGAGAAATAACAAACGCCTGCAGTCCATGGGTTACGAGTGAAACAAACATGGGCAGAGGATAAAAGATCATATCTCCGATAAATGACCCTATACCTCCTACTACAAAAGCCTCCATCGGGTTGAGCAATAATGCCGCAAGACAAATCACTATATCGCATAGATACAGATGCCCTCCCGGAACAGGGACTCCGTATGATGACATGATGATGTTGAGCGCCATAAAAGCAGCTGTAACAGTGATCCTCTTAGTATTCATTTTAGCCTCCTTTGATCTACCGTTAGTGTTTCCCAAAAAACAATTTTCTGCCATTATAGCGTATTACCTACTAAAACGCTAGTTTTTTCTTTATAATTTTTGAAACATCTTAATTTTGACTGATAAGCCTCTCGTACTCTTTCTCATCAATGCGATACTTTGTGCGGATTATGATATATGAGATCGTCATGGCAATTACCGGGATCAGCACCATCCCCAGCCTGAACACCAAGGCCTGACTGCCGGTGATTCCTGCCAGATAATCATTGGCTGCTTGAAGGGCTCCCTCTTTGGTCATAGTGCCGCGATTGACCTCTATCTCAAGAGCGCTTATGCTTTGACTTTTTGCATAGATCCCGCTCATGATAAGCACTGCCGCGCTGAGTCCCTGATTGATGCCTCCCGCAAACTTTACGCTGAAGGACCTGACCGCAGAGATCACCGAATCATGCCTTTCGTGAAATCTGGACTGATCGTACTCAATGGTATTATTGATCATAACGATGATCGCCAGGTTCATAAGGCCCTGGAAAAAGAAGATGATAAATCCAATGGCATTGAGTAAGATCACGTTTTTGGGAAGAACATATCCGAATCCCAGGAAACAGCTGTAACCTATAATAAGTCCGATAAAACAAACCCGCAGGATCTGACGCCTGGTAAATCTCTTGGCAACAGATGCATAACTGGCCTGTGAAAAGAGCATACCGAGTCCGTACATGACAGTGAAAAGGAAAACCAGATCACCGCTGTCCGAATAGCCATACTCTATATAGAAAAAGTTAACGCCGAAAATGATAAGAAGATTGCAGGCGATATTAAAGAAAATTGATGCAACGCCTGCTGCCACCAGCTGATCGTTTCTGGCAAAGATATGGTACATATCGGAAAGAGAAAGATGCTCTGCCCCCTCCTGCCTTTCGCGCTCACGAATACCAAAGGCCGTCAGAACCTGAAATGCAATAAGTGCAAGTGCAACTACAAGTGCCACCACACGATATGCCATAACTGCATTACCGGCAATAACAACAGGAACTACTCCCGCAACCGAGAACTGACCAACACAGATAAAGATACTCATAAGAGTTACAAGAGAATCTCTGACCTTGGGATCTGAACTCAGTGAGGGAAGAACACCCCAGTATGCGATATCATTCATGGTATAAGTCATACCCCAGAGAAGATAGAACACGCTGTAAAAAGCAACAAATCCCCAGCCTGTAGGCCTGATGGTAAAAAGGCAGGCTATGATGACTGCATTGGAAACAGAACCGATCAGTATCCATGGTTTGAACTTGCCCATTTTGAAATGAGTGTTTTCTATAATGATTCCCATGAGAAGATCGTTGACCGCATCCCAGATCATACAAACAATCATGGCACCGCTAATAACAGCAAACTGGGCCCCCGTAAGATTCATGGTGTACTGAACATACAGTATAAGATACATGTTGACCAGAGCATACGCCGCATCTCTTCCGGTCGCACCGATACAGTAAGTCCACTTTGTTCTGCTGTCAAGTTTCTCGTTCATTATACCCCTCCATAAACTCCGCCTACGCCTGCACCGGAATTAAATCCGTATATTATGCAGACTATCAGATCTATTACAAAAAAGAAAGTGAGCACAGTAAGTATGCTCCTTAACAGATTGTCCGAAATACGACTTTTGAGTTTCATCAAAGCCGGCCCCGCTACGTAAACTGCGATCATCGCTATGATACCAAATGCCAAGATCCCCGCAAGGCATATCCTTCCGTTGAGGTTCATAAACATGGCATGGTAATCCCAGTAAAAAGAATTGAACATAAAGTCCATGACGAAACTGGTCGCATACTCCAGTATCGCAGATGCCAGCAGCGCTACACCGAAAAGCTTCCACTTGTCTTTTTTAATCTTGTCCAGGCCAATGACCACTATCACCGCCCCCACTCCGTATATAGGTATCCAGGGACCGTACATCGTACCACGGTTTGCAAAACGGTTTTCCTGAACAAAGCACCAGATCACTTCCCAGATCCATCCCCCTATCGCGAAGGAATAAAAGAAGATCAGCGCATCTGATAATCTGTAACTACTCCTAAGGTTGATCCGTGACGTCTCCGGAAGGATGGATATATCTTTTAGTTCAAAGGCCGGCTCACCGGTAAGTATCTTTTCGGACTCATCTTTTTTTACGTAGGGAATATCATCGAATCCCCTCTCCAAAAAGTTTTTGCGTGAGATATCCGTACGGGATCTCAAAACAAAATACATCTCCGAATTCAGACTTTCCATGAGGGGGATGGCAACCATGATCCCGGCCACGGGTATCAAGGTAAGTATCCATATATAAATATAGGATAGTTCCGTCAAAAACATCTTCCACTTATATCCCCTCGTCATATCGGCAGAGAGTTTCTTTGCCTCCTTCCAGGTGACATGAGGATTCTCGGCAACGATATATGGCACCATCCTGTACTGATAATACTTATAGACTCCACCTACTATAGTAAAAAGCCATAATATGATGGTCACATGATAGGCAACCATGACTTTGAGCATCGGGATCAGATTATGGCGGTGATAAGGAGCAAGTATCCTCCTGAACAAAACATTTTTCTTAAAGCGGCTTTCCATAACATACCGGTTCTTACCGACTGATGCCACATTCTGGACCAGGAACTTTACGGCCAGGGTAATAAGCGCAGCCATTATAAGATTGAAAACAACTTCTCCGGGATTGCGCTCGATATATGCCATATTTAGAGCAAAGATACGAACTGCCCAGGTAGCCCGTCGAGTCAATCCGTCGAATAAGTCCAACGCCATCTCCGAAGAAAGAAAGGGAAGTGCCTTAACAAGGGCAGAATTCCGGATATATTCTTGTAGGATATCCATATTACCCGGAGCCATGATATTATCCGCCCCCAGCAGGGTATCCACGTTACCTACGAAAGCTATCTGAGATGAATTGGAAACACCGATAAACGCAAACAAAAAACAGACAGCAACCAAATCAATCCATGATCGCCATCCTCTTTTAAACGCTGTGTCCCAGCCGTTTTTTCTGATCTTTCCGTAATCCCAGTTCATGATCCACCTCTAAACATGGATTATATCTGAAACCGAGTGCTTTCACAAGCCAAACGAGCCTTCGTATATTGCCTTTGTCTTTACGCTAAAACATATCTATGATAAACTATACTCACATCTTTACAGAACGGAAGGAGGTAACCCATGTCAGATCTTAATGAGATCAAAAAACAGCAAGAAAAAGCCCAAGAGATAATCACTCATCAGATCGTCATGCCTATTGACATGCAGACCGTAAAGGACAAGTCTGCCTATAATAACGACGTCTACAATGTAGCA
>JAEELH010000013.1 GCA_016288825.1 Lachnospiraceae bacterium
ATACAGACTACCTGCATTAACGATAGGCTGAGAATCGTGATTACCGCAGAGAACCACTAAGAGATTGGATACCATAGCCGCTTTGCGCTCCTCATCAAGATCCACAACATTCCTCTCCGAAAGCTGCTCAAGGGCCATCTCAACCATTCCAACCGCACCGTCAACAATAAGTTTTCTAGCATCAACTACTGCAGCTGCCTGCTGTCTCTGAAGCATTGCCGCTGCGATCTCCGGTGCATAAGCAAGATATGTTATACGGGCATCTATGATACGAAGGCCTGCTACCGCAACCTTTTTCTCGATCTCATCTTTAATACGTCCGGCAACGATATCGGTAGAACCTCTCAAGCTGCCGTCATCTGCATGTCCGTCTCCTGTAGTGTCAACATTTTCAACGGAATCATAAGGATAAAGCTTAACGATATTCCTGACTGCACTGTCGCACTGAAGTGACAGGAACTCCTTATAATTATCAACTGCGAAAACTGCCTGTGCGGTATCTACCACCTGCCATACAACAGCAACTCCAACCTCAACGGGATTTCCGAGATAATCATTGATCTTCTGACGGCTGTTGTTTAATGTCATGGCCTTAAGAGAGATCTTTTTGCCGATGGCTTCTACCGTTGCCTCAGCACCCTGGAGTTTCAGATTGAGCCCCGGTAAATTTTTACCGCCGTCCACATCACCACTCTGTGAAAGCTTGGTTGTGGATGCGGGATTGACGGCTGCACAGAAAGGATTGACATAATAGAATCCGTTTTCCTTGAGAGTACCTACATATTTACCGAAAAGTGTAAGCACCAGTGCCTCATTGGGGCCAATGACTTTGAGGCCGAAAAAGAGGATCCATCCAACTGCCGCATATGCGATACCGATCACAAAGAGGGCTACCCATAAGGGTGTTGTTTCTCCTTTGTCAAAATGAATGGCGCTTGCTACGATAAGACCAACGCTGCCAAGGTAGATGAGCAGAAGCAGGAACAGCATAACCATCCCGTTTTTCTTGCCGCTTATAATCTTTTCTTCAATCTTCATAATAGCACCTCCTATCTATTTGATATCAGAATGATATCACCACGAATCTTGTTTGTCAACTGCTATTTTAAAAAGGGCAAAGTAAAAGCCGGAGAAGATCTCCGGCTTTTGTAGTGTGTATGGAACTGTTAGGACTCAAGGAATTTATATAAAAGTCGGTACATCTCCGCAGCTTCCTCTTCTGTAAGGGGAGAACCCTCTGACGCCAGCTTGGCCGGGATGTCCTTGCATTTTTCCTTAAGCTCATTACCCTTGTCAGTTATTGTAACTATGGTGACACGCTCATCCTCCTTGGATCTGGCACGGGTAATATATCCGTCCTTTTCCAGATGCTTGAGAAGGGGCGTGAGTGTGCCCGCGTCAAGATGAAGGGTGCTTCCCAGCTGGCCCACATTGACGCTTTCCTTTTCCCACAATACCATGAAAACTATGTACTGCGTATAAGTAAGTCCCAGCGGCTTAAGGAAGGGAGTATATGCTGAGACGATCTTGCGTCCGCAAGCGTACATGGGAAAACATAACTGATTTTTGAGTAATAGCTGTTCGTAGTTCTGTGCCATAACTTTTTCCTTAATTAATCTCTTAAATGATTCCTTCTATATACTTGTCGATCTTGTCCATCTTCTCGGTAGGCTCAAATCTGGCAACTACATTGCCCTCACGGTCTACCACAAACTTGGTGAAGTTCCACTTGATCTCAGAATTGTTCTTGTAATCCTTGTCGATCTTGGAGAGCATAGCGCCCATAGCCAACGCCTTGGGTCCCTTGCCGAAGCCCTCGAATCCCTTTTGATCCTTAAGATACTTGAAAAGAGGGATGGCATTCTCGCCATTGACATCAGCCTTTTTCATCTGAGGGAACTGAGTGTTGTACTTAAGTGTGCAGAACTCGTGGATCTCTTCGTCAGACTCGGGAGCCTGGCCTGCAAACTGGTTGCAGGGAACGTCGATAACCTCAAATCCCTGATCATGATACTTTTCGTACATTGCCTCGATATCCTTATAGTGAGGAGTAAAACCACATCCGGTAGCTGTATTGACGATCAGCACTACCTTACCCTCGTAGTCTCTCATGGATATCTCTTCGCCTGTAGTTGCTGTTACGCTTTGATCATAAAATCCCATAATTTGACCTCCTTTTTGTGTGTTCTATTTAAGCACATTATATTTGGTCAAATATAATTTGTCAATACCTATTTTAGAAAAGTTCTCCTTTTTTCGAATTCTTAAGCACGGGGATATCGGTAGTATCCAGATCCTCTAAGTGTTTTCCGGCATATTTTTTAGTCTCATCCGCTATTACTTTGGACAGGAGAAGCACCGCTATGATATTGGGTATTGCCATAAGTCCGTTCAAAAGATCGGCAATATTCCAGATAAGGTTCAGTTCCACGATGGATCCCACAAATACACCTACGATCCATAGGATCTTGTACACGATTATCACCTTTTCTCCGAAAAGGTATACTGCGCAGCGCTCACCATAGTAATACCAGCCAAGTATGGTTGAAAAGGCAAAGGTGACAAGGCCCACAACAAGGACCGGCACGCCTATCACAGGGATCTTGGAAAAGGCAAGGGTCGTAAGTTCTGAACCGTTGCCGGAAAGTCCGTCGATGGACGGATGCTTGATTATACTGGAAACAAGTACGAGACCGGTCATAAGGCAAACAACCACCGTATCCCAGAAGGTTCCTGTCATAGAAACGAGAGCCTGTCTTTTGGGATTTCTTGTCTGAGCTGCAGATGCCACAAGGGGCGCGGATCCCATTCCGGACTCATTTGAAAAAAGTCCTCTGGCGAAACCGTATCTGCAGGCGATCGCTATGGTACTTCCCACGAAACCGCCGCCTGCTGCCTTAGCGGAAAAGGCAGAAGTCAGGATAGTCACAACTGTCTCACCCAAAACGTCCGCGTTCATAATAAGGATGATAAGACATCCTAGTACATAAAAGAGAGCCATGAAAGGTACCAGCTTCTCGGAGATCTTACTTATAGACTTGATGCCACCTATGATCACCAGTCCGACTATCACGCAAAGAGCGATGGCTGCCACATAAGTTATGATCTGACCGCTTTTTTCATCGGTAGCAAAATTCTGCTTGATATTAGCAACGACTGCGTTGGCCTGTACCGTGCATCCGATACCGAAAGCGCATACTGCTGCGAGGAGAGCGAAAATAATACCAAGCCATTTTTTCCCAAGGCCTCTGTCCAGCGCATACATTGCACCTCCCAGCATGGTACCGTCTTCACTTTTAACCCTGTACTTAACTGAAATAAGAGTCTCTGCATACTTGGTTGCGATACCGAAGATACCCGTAAGCCACATCCAAAGCACGGAACCGGGACCACCCATGGCAATAGCAGTACCTACTCCGATGATATTTCCCGTACCGATTGTGGAAGAAAGGGCTGTGGTCAGCGCTCCGAACTGGGAAACATCTCCCTCTACATCCGGATCCTTTGTGACGGAAAGCTTTATTGCTTTAAAAATATCTTTTTGAATAAAGCCTGTCCTCAGTGTCATGAATAAGTGGGTCCCGAACAGCAGGATGATCAGGGGCCATCCCCACAGAAATCCGTCCACTGTCTCGATTACATCTGCAAAACTCATTTTAGTCTACCTTCCTTTTTCTTCTTTGAACCATCGATTAGTTTATCATAAAAGATTTCAGCAAGGCAATAACTGCATCATAGTTTTCCGGATCATGTGGGAAGGTGCAGTTTCTGCAGTTTTTGATCTTTTTCCC
>JAEELH010000170.1 GCA_016288825.1 Lachnospiraceae bacterium
CTCCGGTTTTACCTATTATTTCAACAAGGCAAAGGATGGCAAGGCTCCGGCTCTTGTATCCAAGTCTAAAAAGATCAGTGGCAAGACTTGGTACTTTTCAGCTAAGGGTAGAGGATTTTATTCGGTTGGAGATACTGCTGGAGATAAAGCTGTGGCGTTGTTGTGGGATAGTATGGCTGACAATTCATTCGGCGGAAAAACAACTGAAGAGGATAAAGTTAGAGTAGTTTTTGACTCGGTAATGGGAGCTTTAGTTTGCAAAAACATTCCGGTAAAAACAGATACAGATGCATGGTATTATGAGGCGGCATATAATGCGATTTCAAGTCCTCAAAGAATGGGCAAATGTTATCATTATGCGGCGCTTACAGGTCTTGCAATTAGAGCTTGCGGAATAGATTGTTCAATAATAATTGGTCAGGCAAAAAGACCAAGTTCCTCAGGTTTTGGTGGGCATGCGTGGGTTCTTGTAAATGATAAGTATGTAGTTGATACGGTTTTTAATGATGACGAAGGAAAAGGTATTGTAGAAGAGGGACTTTATTTCTACAAAACATATGATGAGTTAAGTGAGAATCCGGGGACTACATATAAGGAAGAAAACAGATATTAGATATTGTGGTGTAGGGATTTGCGGCTGTGTTCTCTAAAGCGACCCTCGTTTTTGGTCGTTACTTATGCGGCGTGTTTTGCCGCATTATGTAACGTGACCAAAAAACAAGGAGCGGGAGCGTGTCGCGTAGAGAATATAGCCGCAGATCCCGGCCCCACATTATGTTATTAGATATAGGTGTAAACATGGTATTTTCCTCAGCTCCATTTCTGTTCGTATTTTTGCCCATAATCTGGCTCTTGTGCTTTTTCATCAAGAGCCGTCCCTGGCAGAATGCGATACTGGTAGTGGCCAGCCTTTTATTTTACGCATACGGAGAACCCACCTTTGTGATCATCATGGTGATCTCCGTATTCTTCAACTACATATTTGCCATATTGATAGCGTCAATTTGGGGGAGGCGCAGACTTTTTCTCGTACTATCGGTCATCTTCAATCTTGCTTTGATCGGAGTATTTAAGTATGCGGCTCTTTTTGTTTCAACCATCAACGGCATCACCGGTGCAGGTCTTCCTGTTCCGCAGATAGCATTGCCCATAGGTATCTCATTCTTTACCTTCCAGGCTATGAGCTATGTTATTGACGTATACAGGAACCCTAAGCTGCTCCAGAGAAATTTCGGAAAGGTGCTTTTGTACATTTCTTTCTTCCCGCAGCTTATTGCCGGACCTATAGTCAAGTACCACGATGTGATGGAGTACATTGACAACAGGACTATGGATTTGGAGGGCGTGGCGACTGGTATCAGAAGATTCATCCTGGGCCTTTCCAAAAAGCTGATGATCGCCAACACCTGTGGTCTGATTTCGGACAACATGTTTAATCTTCCAGGATCATCCATGAGTACTGCTTCAGCCTGGCTCGGTGCTGTATGCTATACACTTCAGATCTATTTTGACTTTTCAGGATATTCCGATATGGCAATTGGTCTTGGAAGGATGTTTGGATTCAAGTTCCTTGAGAACTTTGACCATCCTTATGATTCGGCTTCCATGAAGGAATTCTGGAGGAAGTGGCATATTTCCCTGTCTACATGGTTCAAGGAATATCTCTATATTCCTCTGGGTGGCAACAGAAAGGGAAAAGTCAGGACCGAGATCAATAAGCTTATCGTTTTCTTCTTCACAGGAATGTGGCATGGTGCCAGCTGGAACTTTGTTCTGTGGGGTATGATCCATGGAGTCTCTGTAGTTATCGAGGATGTTGTAAGTCCGAAACAGGACAAGATTTGGAAGCGCATCATTGGCCATATCTACACATTGCTTATTGTGATCTGCGCCTTTGTTCTTTTTAGGGCCGACACCTTTGCGATGTCGGGGGATATGCTTTATCACATGTTTGTTCCTACAGCGTCCGGTTTGGATGCGATCAATACCTGCGTTTCATCACTTACACCCTGGAATACCATGTGGATGGGTATAGGTGTTGTTTTGAGCCTGCCGGTGCTTCAGGTTATGCAGAGGCGCCTCAAGGAAAAGGATGAAAAAACCTATGTGGTTATGGACAGACTGGGATATGTGAGTGCCATGATCCTGTTTGTTTTATGCATAATGAATATTGCTACAGCATCTTACAATCCTTTTATTTATTTCAGATTTTAGTTATGAAAAGTTTAAAGACGGTTTTTATAGTTTTATTTTTCATATTGTGCCTGATACCCTTGGTGTCTATGCCTGTGTGGGGTAATGAGGCGGCGGAGAGCAGCAGTTCCGTTAAGCGTTTTCCTCAGCTTGTGTCTGAGGACGGACTTAACAGGGATTTCCTTGGTGAGGCCGGAGATTACTTTTCGTATAATTTCGGACTAAGGCAGGAGTTTGTGGCTATGCAGGGGGCTGTTCAGACAGGCCTTTTGAAGTCCTCTACTCAGGATGCGGTCATCGCAGGCTCAGAGGGATGGCTTTACTACGAGAGTACCCTTGATGACTATCTGGGACGTGAAAAGCTGTCGGAATTGCAACTTTATAATATTTCCTACAATCTAACTACTATACGCAGTGTGCTTGCTAAAAATGATATAGATTTTGTATTCACTGTAGCTCCCAATAAAAACAGCTTGTACCCTGAGCATATGCCGGAGGGATACGTCAGGAGCAAGGGAACAAAGAACTATGACAGGCTTCTTCCCTATCTTGAGAACAGTGATGTTTCCTATGTGAACCTTTTTGACCTGTTTGAGTCTGATGACAGAGTCCTTTACCACAGTGGAGATTCACATTGGAACAATACGGGAGCGTCCATGGTGGCGGACGCCATTTTCAACTCTCTCGGCAGGGAGCATAGGGATTATACAGAGTTGACGCCGGAGATCAGATGCGATCATGAGGGCGATCTGGAGGCTATGATCTATCCCGTGGCGACTCCTGTTGAGGAGGATCAGTATTTCGATTTTGATTACACTTACGTTCACGATATAAAAAGTACCTACGATCCGGAGATAGAAACTGAGAATCAAGATATGACCGGCAGGGTAGTGATGTTCAGGGATTCTTTTGGCAATTCGCTTCTTCCCTTCATTGCTCAGGAGTACAAAGAGGGCTTTTTCTCAAGAGGCGTACCCTATGAGGCATATAGGGCGCTGGATGAGACAGATGAGCCGGTTACGGTAATAGCTGAGGTGGTGGAGCGTAATCTTCGATACCTGGCGCAGTCGGCACCGATCCTTGCAGACACTGAGGGTGAGGACATTTATCCGTCAGACGAGCCTACAGAGGGTTATACCGGAAGTCTTGAGTATACGGATTCATTTCAGGGACGGGATTCCGATCATCCCTATATCAAGATCACGGGACGGGCTGATCCCGACTATATGACAATAGGTACGAAATCGTACATATACATGCGTAATGAAACCAAGGGCTTCGGCTACGCTTTCCCTGCATATCATACTTGTGAGGGAGACGCATATGAACCCGGTGCAGCCTATGGACTTTGCTGCTATGTTTTGCCGGACCAACTTCCGGATGGTGAGTACAGCGTGAGCATCGTTCACGACAATGATGGTGAACTGGTGCGGAGCGAATCATATTTTTCATATACAATAAGGAGCTGATCATGAAAAAAAGGATAAAAATTCTTTCTTTGTTAGGTGTTCTGGTATTTAGCCTGGCAGCCTGTGGCGGAGCCAAGACAGCATCCAACGCTGAGCCCGAAGTAACAGAGGAGGTAGCTGCAGAGGATACCAGTGCAGAATCCGAGAGCGAGACCTCAGAGGAGGAAACCCCTGCAGAGGAGTCTTCATCCGACGAGGATGAAGACGCCAAGAAGGCGGAGGAAGAGGCTAAAAAGAAGGAAGAAGAAGCCAAAAAGGCCGAAGAGGAGGCTAAAAAAGCCGAGGAAGAAGCCAAAAAGAAGGAAGAAGAGGCTAAGAAAAAAGAAGAGGAAGCCAAAAAGAAGGCTGAGGAAGAAAAGAAAAAGGACGAGTCTAAATCCAAGGATAAAGATAAAAACAAGGATAAGGACAAAGATAAGGATAAAGACAAGGATAAGGACGAACCCTCACTCCTTGAAACAGCCGGTAAGTATATCGGTAAAAAGATAGACAAACTCATCTCCAAGATCGGTGATCCCAAGAGTTATTCCATTGATCCCGGCTGCAATGCCACAGGAGGAGACGACGGGATCTATAAGTGGGACGGACTTACGGTTTATACTTCATCCGAGGATCCGGGTGGAGACCAGATCATAGTAGCAGTGGAGTGAGGATAGGAAGATGTTTTTTGCAAACAGAAATAAGGGAATAAAAAGCATACTGGCTCTGGTACTTGCCGTAGGAATGCTGCTTTCATCGATCAATGTTAATGCGACAGAGACAACTCCTGCTGCCGATACGGAAACTACAGATGCCACTACAGGCACCACATGGGCTTCTCATACACCCATAGTTAAGTCCGAAACCGAACTCAGAGGAATCTGGCTTGCCGTTGTTGATTACTATGCTCTTGGTCTTTCCAATGCGTCAGAGACGACATTCAGAAAAAAGGCGGCAAAGTTTGTTAATAACTCTGCGGCCCTGGGTTGCAACGCCATCTTTCTACATGTCAGATCTTTTGATGATGCCATCTGGCCCAGCAAGACTTTTAATGCAAGTTCATATCTTTCGGGAACGGCCAATTCCAAAAAACGGGCATACAAGGTATATAAGCAGTACGATCCCCTCAAGGTATTTATCGAGGAGGCGCATAAGGGTGGTCTCGAACTTCATGCATACATGAATCCTTACAGGGTTTCATCCAGCGTTTATCTGGATCCGGCCCTTAAGAGTTCCAGGGAGAGAGTACTTACCGCAGTCAAGGAAGTATGTCAGTACGATATCGACGGTGTTCACTTTGATGATTATTTTTATCACGCATCAAAGTATAAAAACCTGGATACCGGCAAGACTTATTCGGTTTCAATATCTGCTTCAAAAAAGAGATCCAATGTCAATAAGCTGATAAGAAGCGTATATAAGGAAGTATCCAAGTATCCCGGCAAGGTTTTCGGTATCGCACCTCAGGGCAACTACGACAATGATATGGGTAGTGGCGCTGATGTTAAGACCTGGATGTCAAAAAACGGATATATCGATTACTGCGCCCCTCAGATCTACTGGTCTGACGCATATGGTGAGGATGGAGAGGTTACCATGTTCACCGACAGGCTCAAGCAGTTCAAGGCTCTGGCAGTCAATCCTGCCATTAAGTTCTATGTAGGCCTTGCGCTTTACAGAGGCGGTTCTTACGTTGCAGGTGATCCGGGATGGGAGGACAGCAATACCAATATCAAAAGACAGGTTGCCAAGATCCGCAAGATAGGCGGAAGCGGGTACATCCTTTTTACAGGCAGATTTTTATACACAAAAGCAACCAAGACTGAAAGAAAAAAGCTTCTTGAGTATCTTAATAAGGACACACAAAAGACTACGGCTTCTTTGGTCATGACCTCAGTCAATAAGGGAGCCAAAAGCGGATGGGTCAAGACCTCCGGCGGCAAAAAGATGTACTACAAGGGTGGTAAGTTTGTGACCGGGGTCAACAAGATCAAAAAGAAGTATTATTACTTCACCGCAGACGGTATCCTTAAGACTTCCGATTTCAAGATCGGAAAGGTAAAGTATTATGTGGGTGCGGACTCTACCCTTATCGGTATCAAGACAGGCAAAAAATATTGCTATGCAACGGGCGTGGCAATGACCGATACCGACGCTACAGAGATGAAGGCCTATCTTAAGGCGAGATCCATTATGAAAAATGCAACGACATCAAAGATGTCATTGTCCGAAAAGAGACTTGCATGCTTTAAGTGGGTACAAAAGCATCCATATAAGCTTAACAGAAAGTTCAACCCGTCTCTTGATGACTGGACGGCCCTTTATGCCATGGACGTATACAAGAGAGGCGGAAGCGACTGTCACGGAGATGCGGCAGCATTTGCTTATCTCGCCCTGGCCCTCGGTTATGATAATGTTTACATCTGCAATGACTCAGACGGGACCAGAGGAACAGCTGGCGGACATTGCTGGTGCGAGATAGACGGAAGGATTTTTGATCCTCTTTTTGCCGAGGCCAAGGTTTTCAGTGAGCATTATAATGTAGCCAAGGCAGGATACTACGGTCATCCTGTGATCCACAAAAAGGTCATGTATATGTCACCTTCACATGCCAAGTCCCAGGTCGTACTTGTTGAGTCAAAAGAGGGGCTTGCAAAGGTAAAAGGCGAGTATTACTTTTTCAAGAACGGCAAAGCAATCTCTCAGGCATGGAAGAGTATAGACGGAGAAAAGTACTATTTCGGAGAAGATTGCAAGGCGCTTCGCGGCGGAGTATTCAGGATAGACGAGACCTATTACATCTTCAAAAATGACGGAAAACTTGCCAAGGGTGATGAGACCCGGGTGATCACCGTTAATGATAAAAAGTACCAGGTGGCAGCTTCGGGCAAGGCAAAGAGCGGCTGGTCAGGCGATAAGTTTTATGATGCAGCAGGACGCCTTGTTACCGGAACGGTGGCTATCGGCGGAGCGGTTTGGGTATTTGATGAAAAAGGTGTTTTCAATGAGTCCGAGACCGGACTTTTAGCCGAAGCCATGATAGAAGATGCACCCATAGCGGATGTTATAGCTGTTCTTGGGGAACCCAACACCCGCGATTATTCTCCCAGCTGTCTTGCGGGAGAGGATGACTCCGAGGACGGAGCCTGGGATTATGATAGTATCAGGGTCGTTACACTCAAGCGCCCTGACGGGACGGAACTATACAAAACGGTCCTTCCTTTGGACGATCCTATACTTGAAGAGACAGTCATAAAGGCGAGATCAGGAGGAAACAATGAGAGATAAGAGAAAGATATTAACAGCGGTTGCAGCAGCTTTAGTTGCTATCTGCCTCTTAGTCACCGGAATAGTTATCAGTGGCTACAGAGAGGGAGATGCCAAGGCAGCCGATCAGATCAAAAAATCTGCTAAGATGGCGGTCAAGGTCAAGGCAGAGGCTACCGGAACCGAGGAGGCAACAACTCCTTCAATCGAGACACCGGTAGAGGTACAGCCCGCTACCCTTGAGTTTACCGCTAAAAAGAAGGCTATCAAGGCCGGCAAGAGCTACACCTTCAAGGTAAATCTGGAGGGAGCAGTATGGAAGTCTTCCAAAACTGCGGTAGCAACTGTTTCTTCCAACGGCAAGGTAAGTGCGAAAAAGGTCGGTAAGACCAAGATCACGGCTACTGTCGGAACCCAGTCTGTATCAATTACGATCAAGGTAAAACCTAAAAAGATCATCGGTATCGATGCTGGTCATCAGAGAAGGGCAAACCTTTCAATGGAGCCTGTAGGTCCCGGTTCATCCCAGACCAAGATCAAGGTTTCGGGCGGTACATCAGGCAGGACGACAGGAGTTCCCGAGTATGTGCTTACTCTTGATATCGCCAAAAAGTTAAAGGCTATCCTTGAGGATAGGGGATATCAGGTTGTAATGACACGTACAAAGCATGATGTGGATATCTCCAACAAGGAGAGGGCGCTCAAACTTAACGAAAAGTGCAACATCGCAGTCAGACTCCACGCAGATGGCGCAGATAGTTCTTCCGCAAAGGGAGCAAGTATGCTTTATCCCGGAACAGATAATCCTTATGTTGCCAATCTTTCAGCTAAGAGTAAAAAGCTTTCACAGAAGATCCTTGACAGTTATTTGGCATCAACCGGACTTTCAAAAAGAGGTCAGGGACTTTACGTAAGAAATGATCTGACAGGCACTAATTGGAGCACGATCCCCGTTGCTCTTATCGAGATGGGTTTCATGACCAACGCTTCGGATGATACTTACATGCAGACAAAGGCCGGTCAGAAGGCTATGGCAGAGGGAATAGCCAATGGAATCGATGCATACTTCGGATATTAAAAAAACAAAGATATCTCTTGTTCACGGAAGTGGAGGAAGAGCCTCAGAGGAACTGATAGCTTCAGTTTTTGCTGAGGCTTTTTGCAGTGATGTGGTAGACGCCATGGAGGACGCTGCGGTTCTTCCGTCGCTTTCGGGCAGGATCGCGGTGACCACCGACAGCTTTGTGGTGACGCCACTGACATTTCCGGGTGGAGATATAGGACGACTGGCGGTTTGCGGAACAGTCAATGATCTTCTTATGAGAGGAGCAGTTCCAAAGTACATTACCAGTGCCTGGATACTTGAGACCGGCGCTTCCATAGAGGAAGTGGCAGCTTATGCCCGTTCTATGGCTAAGTGTGCGGCAGAGGCCGGAGTTCAGATCGTCTGCGGAGACACTAAGGTAGTTGAGGGTGACGGCGGAATATATATCAATACAACAGGCGTAGGCGAAGTACCTGAGGGTGTGGATATTTGTGCATCCGGAGCAAGGGAAGGTGATGTGATCATCGTATCCGGCAACATGGGCGATCATCACGCTGCCATCCTTGGATGCAGGATGAGTATCAGTTCGGACATACAAAGTGATGCGGCTCCTCTGGTTGAGATGTGTGATAAACTTCGGCCGATTGGAGTTCATTCCATGAGAGATGTTACCCGCGGTGGACTTGC
>JAEELH010000171.1 GCA_016288825.1 Lachnospiraceae bacterium
CTTGGCCATGATCCTGTCCACCGGTGTCTTTTGAAGGAGAAATCTGGTCTGGCTGATAGCTGCAGCTCTCCTGGAAAGAAGACGGAAAAGATTGGTATCCGAAACATTTTTCAAGACACTGCGAAAACTCTCAAGCTCCGGTTCATAAACCTGTACCGCAGAACCCCCCGAAGCGATCATAGCCTCAAATTCAGGATCATCTTCGGAGGGATCCGGGATATAGTGCTTTATAAGCTTCTGAATAACAGCCTGCTTTTCTTCATCGGGCGCCTTTAGTTTTGCAGCAGCCTCATCGGCTTCCGTATCCCTGTTGAAAAGTTCACGACCAATGCCGCCCCTGAGGCCTGCTGAGACCTCGTAGCGGCGGCGCTTGGCTCTGAATATGTCATTTTTCTCGCGTGCGGTAAACGCTCTTTCTGAAGGCATTTACTGTCCCTTTCTATTTTAGCTCATAAACAAGTATACTTCCCATAAACTGATGCTGACCCAGGACGGTTTCCATCATATTTTCCCAGGTGTGATCCGATGAGATCACCAGGACCTGTGAATGCTCGTCCGACTTGGATGCTGCATCAAGAGCAGTATACAAAAGAGCGGAGATAAGTACATCATCATCTGCTCCCAGGGCTACGGGCGTAAGTACTCCCTCAGAAGAGTATACCAGAATACCGCCTGCAGTTCCATCCGAAGATTGAATGACAAAACTAAAATCCTTATCTATGGCAGGCATGATGTTTTCCATAGCGCTCATGGTACCAAAGTGCTTTTTCGCCGGAAGCTCATCTGCCAACTTTTTGATGTCCACAGAAGGCATCTTTGATATAGGGATAAGTTTCTTAACTCCCTTTGAGTTTTCAAAAAAAGGCAGCTTTTTGATCTCGGACAGATCAAGCTTGGCATAACTGCACTTTCCGCCATCCTTTTCAAAGCCCTTGTCTATAAAGTACTCGCGTTCACCTTCGCAAAGATCACCTCTGCCGGGATTCTCATAAAAAGCGGCCTCAACCCGTGATAATCCAATCTGCCTTGCCGTCTCCACAACAGAGTAGCAAAGCTCGTCTCCGATGCCATCCATCTGATAATTCTCATCAACAGCGATCCACTCGATCCTTAAAGCTCCGGATATCAACCTGAAGATACAGAGTCCCACAGGGATATCATTATCATCATCGTCCTTTTCAACAGCTCCGAGAGCAAAGGCTCCGGGAAGTCCGGAAACGGACATAAATCCATATGGATCCAGGTGGGAAAAGAATTCCTTCTGGTCCGGTCTTATTTTTAATACTTCCATCTTGAATCCTTTCCTTATGATCACGAGAGTTTTCTGCCGTAAGTAATGGACCTTACAAATCCAAGTCTACCGAGAGCAGAATGCAGATGCGCCTTAATAGTAGTACCCATAACGGTTATAAAGTCAGTCGGATCCATTTGAGAGTTACCTCCGCATTTTTCTCTCATTTCCTTGAATTCTTTCATGGTAATCTTATAGATCAGATCCACGACCTCATTTTCCTTTGCCACATAACCGCTGATGTCATCAAGTTCTCTACCTCTGAATGCTTTGAGTTCGGTAAAAGCCTTCTCCAGTTGAGGACCTAATTCCGCATCTTTGGCTATCAAACTTTTTATCTCATTTTCAGACTGTGCCACATGGCCGGCTGGAATTTCAGTACCTCTCAAGAACATCCGCATGGTTCCTGTGACCGAACTGCGTCCGAATCTATACTTATGTAGAGGCTTATATGCTGCTACAAGCTCATCCAGTGCCTTTTTGCTGTCCTTTTTTGCGTTGTAGGCTCTGAGTTTTTCAGCCGCAACGAGAGCCGGTCCCTTTCTGGCATTAAGTTCCGCTATGATCTGCTGTAACCCTGTATCAAAGGTACCTCGAGCATCCTGATCTCCCTCCTTGTTGGCCTTGGCGAAATCTTTCACAAGCTTTTCTGTTCGAAGCACCAGATCTCTGACCTCCATGCACGCCCCAAGTTTTCCAACAGAACTTGTTATTGATGATTTCACCGAAGAAAGTACTGTCTCATCATCAGGTTTTGCAATGATCCTGTCGAGCTGTCTTGTTGCATTGGCAGTTATAGCATTGATATCCTCGTCCACATGCTCGATATCTTTACTTACTTTGCCGTCGGTAATATATTTCCTGATGCTTGCCTCGTCTTCATAATCGAATTCGCTTATTACTGCGTCCAGTTTTTCTGCCTGCACTTTCAGCTGTGATTTGACAGAGTATTTATTATCCTTGTTATAAGCCTGATCGTTTCTGAGATCCATGCTTAATGATACCGACACATCCAAAAAAGCGTCAGGATTGACACTTACCCGATCCAACTCCGCCAGATCCAGCCTAAGGTCATCTATCTGCTTTTCCATGGACTCCATGGCATTTTGCAGTCGAAGCTGGGACTGTGAAAAGTTGAAGATAGCCGAAGGCACTTGAAGTCTAAGTTCCTGTGCTTTTAGCAGGGCCAAAGCTATCCTCTGTCCTGCACAATTGCAATCTCCAAGGGAGAATATTTCATTAAGCGATGCTGTAAGTTCATTTTCAGCTGCTTTATAATCGTCTTCAAATTCCTCATCAAGAAGGTTATGAAGTCCTTCCTTGAAGCCCTCCACATCACCTACCGCAGCAGCTCCTACCATAAGTGTGACATTTACACGCTGGTCCTTGTCAAGAGAGGTGGCGTTACCGAAGTCGATCATAGTGACACCGTCGTCATTTACCATGATATTGCCGGCATGAAGATCGCCATGATAAAAGCCCTCCTGGAATATACCCTCAGTAACCCACTTTTCAGCAAGTGTCGCCATATACTCATGACGCTTAAGGAGAGATTCCAGTTCGCGGTGAAGTTCCCTGCGTGCCGTGACAACCTTTTGTCCGTCTTCATATGTCATCGTCGAGCCCACCACCATAGGACGTCCGTTGTGCGTTCTGATCTTGCCAGTGCCGTCCCTGAGATAAAGCCCTGACATAAGCGCGCTTTCCTTTTTCCGAAGCTCTTCCATATACCGATCAAGTGTTTCACCGGGAGCCTTTTCGAGAACCATGGAGTTGACTGTTGGCGCTACCATATCATCCAACTTCATTGCCCTTACGCCATCGCTCTTCTGCCCCTTATGAAGAGGTTTGTCATACAAGGCTCCCTTGACTACATTGCGGGCCTCGATAGAAAGATCCAACTCCTCCTCTATTCTCGAAAGCTGGCCTTCATAGGTTGCCTCCATACCTCCTTTTTCATTAGCCTTCAGAGGCTCCATGCCATTTTTTTGTCTTTGAATATTGTCCGTCATACGTGCGCAGCTGAGCATAACTGCCTTTTCACGCATCATACGGTTGCGGACATCAGGCTTGAGAAGCTTTACAACGCAAGGCTTGCCATCTTCGGGCAGATCCGGGCCATACATTCGGCAAAGGAAGGTCTGACCTACTGATGCAGCTCCAAGTGCCCTGTCAACCCGGATCTGAGTAATCTTGCCTCCGCTACGCTCGATCATGCTCATAAGATGAGCCTCTACAATCTCTCTGGGTATAGGCGCCAGTTTTGATTTTACATCCTTGAGTGCACCCCTGATCTCCTCCGGCATACTGTCAATAGGCAGTCCCTGAAGCATCTTCTGGAAGAGCGGTCCTGCTCCTTTAAGCATACCTCCAAGGAAGGAGCCCATTGCTCTTTTGTCTATTTCTTCGATCTTCTTATCTCTTTCAGCGATCTGGGCATCGAGCTGACGCATCTGTTCTTCTGTAAGAACATCTGTCGTTCTTTTTATCTCCTCCGGATACTCCTCTTTGGGTTTTGCATTACGGACAGCAGCTGCAAACATCGCTCTCTTGTCCATAAGGGATGCTCCCTGGAAATAGTGTTTAAAGGTCTCTTTGATAAACAGACCCTGTCCTGCCTCACCCTTGACTGAGTCCTCAAGCATCTTATTGAGTCGCTCAGCTCCAAGTTTGATCCGTCTTTGCTTTTCCTGCCAGTTAGGCGCATCATCAGGACTGGGAATGGGTTCGGGCGCCTGCGGCCTGGTGGTTTGCACGGGTTGCTGATCATGTTGCTGATCCTGTGCCTGTGAAGTACTCTCACCACCGAATACACTACCCACAGAGCTGTTTATCTTTTCCTGGATATCCTGAGACTTTTGGGCCACAAAATCATCGATCCTGCTTTCCACCTCAATGGCTCTGGCTCTGATCTGGGCATCAAGCATACCTGTAGCAAGACCGTTATCAAGATACTGCCTGATAAGTTCCGGATCTTTTCTCATATTTGCTACCCGCTCCTTGATCTTCGGAGCAGACATCTTAATGAGCCATTCCGGCATGCCACCATCGCGCATTTCCTTTTCTGTCTGCGCTATACCATCGTCTATGGCCTTGTTAACGCTGTCTACCGCCTCTTTGATATAATCATAGAGTTCGTCCGGATCAGCTCCCATAGCCTCAAAAGGCATCTTGTCAAAGAGCTGCCTGAGAATATCAGGATGCTCCTTATCGGACTGGCTCATACTTACAAAGAGTTTGCTGAGTATATCCGTATTTTTTGTGATGACGCGAAGGATACGATCTCCCGGCTTAGCGAGAGTCTCATCTGCATCCCAAGTGTCATACGAAAAGATCATATCAGATACCAGGTTTTTGACCTGGGCTTCTTCTTTGGTCCAACCGCCGTATTCTTCTTCAATTCTCTCAGCCATCTCTTTTGTAAGCGGCCTTTGAGATTCCAAAGCCTTTTCCAGAGTCTCGTCAGAGGTATATAAAACCTTGGACTTAACCTCATCTTTTTTCTTGAGGGCACGATCAACGATATCAAGAGTCTCGTAACCGTTGATAAGAAGAGCACTGTCCCTGGACTTTACTGCCTCCAGAGCCGTATCTGCATTGCCGCCCTGGGAGATATAAAGAGCTATAAGACGCAACTCCTGAAATCCCATGTTGTTGAAGATTGTAGCAGCCTTCTTGGTCTTAAGTTCAAGATAACGAGCAAAAAGAGCGCGGCTCTGAACAATATCTCCACCGGCAACGTTAACCTGAGCATCAAAAAGCTCGGTTATATCGGCAGCGTTCATGTCGTCACTTCTCTCGATCATCTTTGATTCGATACGCTCCCTAAGGATCCTGACACTTTCAGGCACCTGGACACTGGCATTTCCAACCTTGATGACCAGATTACCCGTGTCATCCTGAATGAAATTGACCAGTTTGCCTCCCATCTGGATATATGCACTGTGAAGTCCTGTAGTTGGGAACTCAGCCAAAAATCTACGGAGTTTACCTGTTTCATCAGCTACTCGCTTTTTACTTGAGGCACGTTTTTCCTCCGGTACAGTAAGTGCCTTAAGGACCATAGCCAGGCTGGGATCCATCTTTTTAGGCTTAGCTTTTTTCTTTTCTTCAGCCCCCTGCTGTACCTGAGCTCTGGCCGCCTGATCAAGCTGCTCCACCGTCTGTGCCTGGCTGAAATTAACCGCATAATCATGGATCTGTCCCATGAAAAGAAGATCAGAACCCCTGTGTATCTCTTCGTTTAAGATACCTCTTTCAAAAAGGACCTTGACCTCATCTATACGAGCCGCCTCGCGCATAAGTCGCCTCATATTGGACTCGACCTGTGCTCTTCTCTCCTGCCCTTTTTCAAATCGGGGTTCCTTTCTGTCACAGTAACTCATGCAGCTTTTTATGGCAGCATCATATGCAGACGACAGCTTTTCAAAATATGTCACGTCTATCCTGGTGATCTGCTGATCAAGAAGCTGCTCAACTTCAAGAACGTGCTTTTTGACAGCTCTCATCTTGAAGCTGTCTCCCATACTCTTATGTGAATTGACCAGCAGATGTGCCTCCGCTCTGTCGTGAGCATTGTGAAGCCTGTCCTGCATTTCCTTGGAAAGGACCAGGTCTCTTGTCATGAAGGCCTCATCTATGGTTGCAATATCCCTCTTGGTTGCCTCCACAGACATATTCATATGCGTTGCCGCAAACTGCTTGTCCTTTGTAAGATCAGTTGCTGTTCTCTCTGTTTCAATAATAAGTTGAAGAGCTCTTGTCTGCTGCTGCAGTTCTGCTTGACGATCCCCCATATACTATGCCTCCACTTCTCTTGGCTCCTGAGTATCTTCCTTCTGAGTATTTTCGCCACCCATTCCGTTTTGGATCGCGCCGATCATATGATTTAAGGACCCTCCCCCTTCTATTGCTCTTGCCAGCGCCTCGTTTCCCTCAGCCCCCTGCTTTTTTATCTGCTCAAGGATTACGGTATCAGACATGAGCGCTCCAAGAGCTGACTGAACAAGAGCCTTTCTTTTCTTTCCCGAAGGTGACCACGGATTGACTGTCTGAAGGTAATCATTACATACTCCCTTAAACGTATCAACAACGAAGATCATCTGTTTGAGTATCTTCGAAAGATC
>JAEELH010000172.1 GCA_016288825.1 Lachnospiraceae bacterium
AGTCTGCTTTTTAAGATAGGCTTCGGTATCATTTACATCAGAGCTTTCTACAGATTTACGCTCTGTTTTGGCTTTGATCTCATCCAGTTTACCTTCGGATTTCAGCTTCTGGTATTCCTCCGGATCCATATAGCCGTCAGGCACCTTGGTATTAAGGTTGAATCCATCGGCATATTTGATAAGGTCCTTCTGGTATTTAAGGGTAGAGTACATGAGAATATCATTAACCTTATCCTGAACCAGGAAGTGGGATTTCATATCCAGAGCAAGATACCTGTCTCCGGCTTCAATAGTACTCTCAAATCCCTTGTCCCGCTTTTTCCACTCCTCATGAACATCATTCCCGATATTTACAACCATGTTTTCTATATCACGATAAGCGGGATTGTCAGTGTAATTTGTAAAAGTATTGGAGGCAAAATTCGCTATAAAATAATTCAGATCAGCGGCCTCTGCAACTGTTTCCGCATTTTCCTGCTTTACCAGATAAAAAATATATTCATCATATACCTTGGCCTTGTTTTCTTCCGAAAGAGGCAGATACTCTTTTTTGATCAGATCCTCAGGCACCTCCAGATTGGGATTTTCCGCCTTCTTCTTTTCAACCAGCTTCCTTAGATTATCTCTTGCCTCGAGTTTGAGATTATAATATGCTTTTGCCAGCTCCGGCGTAAATATCTCACCAAGTAAACGGGTTAGCGCCCCATCCTCCGCATCTTTGTCAAAGCCGCCTTGCTTGCCTCCTCTCTCCCATTTGGACAAAAATCTGATCCTGTCCTCGTTGCTCTTTAGCTTCATGATCTCTGACTTCATGGTAGAGTATACGGCATAGTATTTCTTTTCAGCCTTTTTCAGTACATCGAGAGACTCCTGATCACCGGCAACCGACTTGTGACTCGCTCCTTCGATAAGAGGCGACTCTGAAAGGACTTTCTTAAAGAGCTGAGAATTTCCTCCCTGAAGAGACTCCTCGATCCTCTCTGCATTCTTCTCCCAGTCCTTTGAGGAAAGGATGGTCTTTTTACCTCTTGGAAGGGTCTTTTCCTTTTCCAGACGTTCCCTGAGCTTTCCCTGAATATATTCCAGGCGCTCTCTCATATACTTGACTTCTGTACTGGTGGCCACGCCGCCCAACAATTTATGAGCATCTCCAGGTTTTATCTTAAGTATCGATTTAACAAAATCCGCATCCAAAAACGGGATATCAATATCCTTAAAGGCAGGATAGTCCTTTGAGCCCTTTGCCAGATCCTTTGCCGAACGGGAATTCAGGCTATTAAAAATTCTGCCGAAATAAAGGCCTCTGACTACAGTATTGCTACCGGTTCTGACTTTACGTTCTTTACCGTTTTCTTTTACTGTATTATATACATAATCAGTTTGGATCGAGGCATTTATTGAATTATCCTCCGGGCTTTCTTTAGAAAAACCGACTCCCAGGATCGCCATCATAATGGACATGTTGGAAAGGTCCCTGATAACCTGGGGTGTAAACATCATTCGTTGTGTCTTGGGATCGGAATTGTTTTCTGTTCTGGTGTGATCAACAGGCATTTCCGCTTTAAAGTTCTCAATTGCAGTCATTACGCCCCAACTGCGCTTGCCCTCATTGATCATGTACGATAAACCGGTCTTTTTGATATTCTTCTCCATGCCCATGTTTTTCATAAACTTATATACCGCAATATTATCGGTAAATGGAGCCGACATATCAGATTTTTGGTTTTTATCAAAGACATAATTGTACAAAAGACCGTCATTTTCCCTATATGTACTGTTGATATAAACGGCATCTCCTGCCACCTTGACTTCATCCCCTTCACCATCAGGAGATATGCCTGATTCCGCTTTATCAAATTTAGCTATAATATCTTCCAGTTCTCCGATTTCACTGTTGAAAAGTTGGTCTTCCAAAATTGCAGGAAGCTTTTTATCCTTGGAAGCATAGTAGGGATTGGCCTTTATGGCTTTAACAAGTTTCAGACTCTTTTCCATTACAGATTTATCAAATCCACCGTAAATATTCTTCTCTTCAATGGTGTACAGCTCGATAATGTCATTGTAATAAGCCTTCATTTCCGCAGTCATGGTTTTATCTGTCTTTGCCAGATTGGAAATATAATTCTTAAGTCCCTTCTTCTTTGCATCAAGATACTTTCTTGCAGCCTTGTCGTAAGCGTCAGCCTCCTTGGCAGTCTCTTTGGGCATGACATCCAAGGCAGCCTTTAAAGCTACCGCATCCATCATCTCTGCAGGCATCTTGATGTTAAATCTGCGTCTCTTCTTCTTGACGGGCTTCTTCGCTTCCTCAGCCTGACGAAGTTTTTCTGCTTCCTTATATTCACCTTCGAGCATATCGATAAGCTCTGCAGATGCTGACATTGACTGCATGAGACCATTGGTCAGCTGTTTTTTTGTAAGTCTGGTATCGGACTTGAAACTGAACTTTCCGCGACTCATTAGGCCAAGAAGATCATTCTCCATCCCCGATGTCTTAGGAAGCATGTTTTTGCCGGTCTTCTGACCAAGTACTGCGGCAAGGTTTTGCTTTGCCTGATAACGGAGACGAAGCATCTTTTTGAACAGAAGGGTCTCCGGAGAATCATCCTCGGTATCGGCCATAGACATGTTGCCTCTGGCAGCATTGACATACATACTGTTAGTGATGACCAGCTTGCTGGCACGATAATAATCCGCTATGGCACTAAGAACGGCCATCTTCTCAAATATGGCAGGATTCTCCTCCAGCATCCTCTGGCGATAATCCTCATTAGCCTGCAGGATCTCCCTGTAAACATTGACGTTGGAAGCCAGGACTTCAAGCTCTGAAAGCTTGGCTGTCATGGCCTGATCTGAAGACATGTCAAAGGAAGAGGCATTCACGTTCTCGATGTATTCCGCCATCTCTTCGAAGCCTCTGCTTTCTCCATGCTCCTCGTTATACTTTTCCTGATTGATCTGGGCCTGCTTTTCCGCCTCATGTACCGCATTTGCAGTCTTTTGTTTTCTGGAAACAACCTTTTCTCCGGGCTTACCCTTGGGCAGATAAACTCTGCTGACGAAAAGGCCCGCAAGAACTTTGTCCTCTTCCTTTGTTACTTCTTTTACAAAATCAACACCCTGGGTATGGGCATACTCCTGGGGCATGATCCTGTCTCTGCCGGTCTCCCTGAGTTTCTCATAATCAGTGGCAACATCAGGAAACTCCTGCTTTACAGCTGCCATTGTTTCCTCATTGA
>JAEELH010000173.1 GCA_016288825.1 Lachnospiraceae bacterium
AAAAAAGAGGGCTTTGAGCAGATCGCAGCTATCTTCCTCAAGACTGCTGACAACGAAAAAGAACATGCCAAGATGTGGTTCAAGGAGTTGGGCGGCATTGGAACGACTGCAGAGAATTTAGGTGCGGCTGCCGACGGCGAGAACTATGAGTGGACTGATATGTATGAGGATTTTGCCAAGACTGCTGAGGAAGAGGGATTTACAGCACTTGCAGAAAAGTTCCGCGGCGTAGCAGCTATCGAAAAGGCTCACGAGGAGCGCTATCGTGCACTTCTTAAAAATGTCGAGATGCAGGAAGTATTCAAGAAGAGCGAGGTCAAGGTTTGGGAGTGCCGCAACTGCGGTCACATCGTAGTGGGAACCGAAGCTCCGGCTGTTTGTCCTGTATGTGCTCATCCTCAGGCTTACTTCGAAGTTCGTGAGGAGAATTATTAAGATTTATGGCCGTGTAGCCATAACTGAAATCATTCGATAAAATAAAAAGTCATTCCTTGCATATCATTGCTCGGAATGACTTTTTTTATTTCACAACACTTTCACGTCGTTTTTTCTTGTCCATATACAGTTTCTGATCCGCCTTTTTGAAAATATTGGTAAGACCATACTGGACCGACTCACGCCAGAAAGTATGGCATCCGACGGAGATCTCCACATAATAAGGTTTGCCGTTGGAGGCATTTTCTTTTTCGCAGGCCTCTCTGACTTTTTTCTCAAGATTGTACTCGTTCCAAGCTGTGGAGGACACGAAGACACCGATGAACTCGTCTCCGCCGGAGCGACCCATCTTTGCTCCCTCAGGCAGCGACTTGGAAAGAATCTCGCCGGCCTTGCGGATAGCATAGTCTCCCTCATCATGGCCGAAGGTGTCGTTTATCTGCTTGAGATGATCGAGATCTGCCATGACCGCCACAAAGTAATCCTGCCGCCTGTGATCCTGGATATACTGATAGCAAAATTCCATGATACCGGCTCTGTTATAAAGGCCCGTCAGATCATCATGACTTGCGGTGAAGTCAAGGATCTCATTGCGCATCTGAAGCAGACGATGGGTCTCCTGCTGATCCAAAGCCAGGTACATGTAGCGCAGTGCCGAACCGATCTCCAGGGATAAAGTGTAGTAAAAAAGCACATCCTGAAGTTCAAGCTTGACTGTCCAGGCGCCGTACTGAACATCACCGTAGAAAAGAAGGAAGGTGCACCAGGTACCGCCGCTGGAATGTGTAAGGATCTGTCTGGCTTTGCCGGTCTCCAAGGAATGATCACGATAAAGATCCTCTGCTTTATCCAGCTCGTAAGAATAAACCTCATCGCCGGAGAGCACCATAACAAGCGTGGTCTTTTCCGGCACAAACATCCCGGCATCAGATGGAACCGGAATGGGTTCCTCGCAAAGGACAACAATGGAATGCTCCACTCCTGCTATCCTGAGCTGCCTTCCAAGTTTTTCAAAAAAGCCCTCAAGTGTCACCGGCTGCATGAGAAGGGATCTAAGTAGAAGAACTGCCTCCATCTCTCTAAGATGGGCATTTTTCAGATCCTGATACTTGTTTAAAAGGTAGTTAAGTGACTCCTCGGAAATAGCTTCCTCTGCATCCTCCGTTACCGAATAAGTGGAGTTGCATCCGCATGATGAGCGGATGATCTGTGTCACGGGAATGATCTGATCCTCGGCGCTTCCTCCTGCAAGGATCTCGTGAGCAATCTTGCCAACAAGCTCTGCAACGTCATCAAACCTCTGCCTTACTGTAGTCAGCGGCGGGTCCATAGCCTCAGCCACCTGAATATCATCAAATCCGGTGACTGCAATGTCCTCTCCAACTCTGAGCCCATGAGCCTTTATCACGCGATAAGCACTGACTGCCATCTCGTCATTGGCGCAGACGATGGCCTCCGGCAGCGGATCAAGATGCAAGAGAGGCTCTATAACCTCATCACAGTGAGTGGAAAAGTTTCCGTAAACGATAAGTTCGGGATCATCATCAAGTCCGAACTCAGATACGCAATCCTTGTAGGCTTTTAACCTCTGTGCGGAATCCGGAATATACCATCTTCCGGAAACAAAAGCTATACGGCGCTTACCATGCTCCGTTACCAGATGAGCAATAAGATCGTGCATGCCATTGTAATTATCCACGTTGATATGGATGGCGCCATCGCCCTCATTACTGGAAAAGATAATAGTGGGAACATCGGGCAAAATTGACAACAGGCCCTGCATGTCCGGACTCATACTCTCTGTATAGACAGCCTCACCGGAAATGATCATAAGATCCAGGTCGTCAAAGGAAGAATAACCAAACAGCGAATAATAATGTCTGATCATCCCGACCTCTGCATCATCATATCCGGGAAGATAACGGGAAGCATCCATACCAAGATAAAGATGGATCTCTATATCCTCCCCCTCAAAACGACTGCAGATCTTGGATACCACCATCCTCGAAAAATCCGAATGAAAACTGGTCGCTATGATGCCTATAACCGGATGCTTTTTCCCTAAGTTTTCTGTTTTCATTTTGTGATAAGTCCCCTTCTACGTTCCCCTGATGTCAGATCAAAATTATTTTTTGAAAACAAAGTCCGAATCCAGACCTGTATTCTGTACGCTCCCGTTCCATGTAAGTGTCTTTTTGTCTGCCTCATATGTCATGGCGCCGGTGAGTCCACTCTCCTTGGGCTCAGCGGACACTATATCTCCGTTGGCATTAAATGTAAGAGCCTCCTTGGTCCCGTTGGACAACTCCATGATATTCGATGTGCCGATAAACATACCGTAAAAAGCCCATCTGGTGCCGGTTATTGCTGTTCCCTTCCATATAATATCGATCTGGTATACTCCGCCGCCAATCTCTCTGGCGTCCAAAGTAGCGTTTTTGGCAGAGTCCGCCCAGGATCCGCCCAGACCTGTCACTCCGGCATTGTCCGTATTCGTACTTCCACCGTTGTCCGTGTTCGTACTTCCATTATTATCAAAAAGCTTTTCTACCTGTCCGGCAGTAAGGGTTGTTGCCATCCAGCCACCAAATTCTTTTTTGTTCTTACCGTTCTTTTTAACAATCTTGTATGCGCGAACCTTAAAGCGGACGGTTTCGTGATCCTTAAAACTTATCTTAACTGCGGTCTTTGATGTAAGCGCTTTTTTCTCCTTAGATTTTTTAGTTCCCCAGAAAAGATCGTAGGTGTACTGATACCCCTCGACGCCACTTACCTTGGTCCATGAAAACTTGATCCCTTTACTGCTTCCGTCTGCAGTCTCATATCCCTTTGTGGTTATTTTACTCGGACTCTTTACTGCCGCCCGACTGGCTACGGGCGCTGCGGCCACCCCTGATGCAACCAATACTAATGTAAGGATCGATGCGATCATTCTTTTAAACATAAGCACC
>JAEELH010000174.1 GCA_016288825.1 Lachnospiraceae bacterium
GAGCCTTTGGCTCGCAGGCTTGGCGCGCTAGTCAGGGAACTTCATTCCTTGAAGCCGGATAAGGATGTTTTTCCGAATATCAAAGAGCGATATAAGGGCTGGATCAATATGGCGGGAAACAAACTTCCGGCTGATAAAAAGAGAGATATGAAGGCTCTTATCGAGGCCATGCCGGAGAGTGACACGTATGTGCATGGAGATATAAGGATAGACAATGTTATGGTCCTGGGGGATGAACTGATCCTGACGGATATGTCTGAGTCCGGTTACGGACATAGGATCTTTGATCTTCAGGGGCTTTACGCATCTCTTATCGAGATGGAAAAAGAGACACCGTATTACACCAGTACCAACTATGGACTGTCCCAGGATGACTGTCGAAGGATCTGGGAGGTCTTTTACAAGGAGTACATGGGTGATACAGATATGGCATCATACGGTAAAATGAACGACCTTTTGAAGAAGTACTACAAGTTGACGCAGACTCTGTCCGGAGTCATTTAATGAACGCATTTACCGTTGTTTTCATGTAAGTTTATGAAAAGGGAGGAAATGATCTATGTTTTGTCCAAATTGCGGTAACAGTCTTTCGGAAACAGCAAAGTTTTGTAATAAGTGCGGAGCCCCGGTGGGCGAGCCTGGACAGTCCCAGCCTCAGGCGGCAACCGAGCAGCAGGCAGGGTCTCAGCCTCAGCCTCAGGTAGCATATGAGCAGCAGGAGTGGCAGCCCCAGTATCAGGGTACACCCATGCAGACGCAGCCTGTTAAAAAGCGTCCTATTTGGCCTAAGATCGTTATCCCGGTGGCAATAGTGGCAGTTGTTGTCGTTGTGGCATTCGCTTTTGGTCGTGATAGGATAGAGAATTTTATCAAGCTCCACACTATGAGTCCTAAGGACTACTATGCCTACGTTGAAAAGAAAAATATCACCGGTGCTACAGACGCAATGTTGAATTCCTATGAGCGCGCATACAAGTTGATGGAGGACAAAAAATACGGTTATGAAGAGGACGTCAGCGTGGAGGTGGGCGAACAGGTAGCACAGCTTGTAGCTATGTCAGGGATCGACATCAGTAAACTGAAAAGTCTGGATTTCCACTCCCAGTCCGGCGTTAAGGATCATGAGATCATGGCAGTGGGTCAGATAGGTATCAATGGAACGGATATCCTTACCGCCGAGCTGTACTTTGATACAGATAACGGTGAGTACTACATCAGATGTCCTCAGATCAACGATGGATATATTGACTGCACATCCATAATGAGGGAGGCCTACGGAGAGGCATCCGAGGAGATGGGCGATTATAAGGAGTTAAAGGGAGAGAAGGTTTTCAAGGCATTTACTCAAAATGCGTCGGATTTTCTGCCCAAACCGGAAAAGGTTCGCGGAGTTGTCGATGAACTGATGGATGGTGCTTTTGACGCGGTAGGTGATGTCAAAAAGTCTTCTGAAAAACTTGAGGTTGGTTCGATTTCATCAAAGTATACCGTGCTTGAATTAAATCTCGATGGTGATGACTATCAGGAAGCCATTGAAAACGAACTTGATACTGCAGAGGATAATAAAGACATCAAGGAATATCTGGATAGGGTCGAAGACCTGACCGGAGATGAGGATCTGTCATCGGAGTATTATGACAGCATCAAGGATGCCCGCGAGGAGCTTAAAGAAAACCCTGCCGTACAGGATACGGATGTTAAGGTCAACATGAAGGTGTATGTAGATGATGTTGGCGAGGTCAGAGGCAGGGAGGTCACCATTACCAATGGTGAGGAGTCAGTTTCATATTATAATCTGATGCCTATGAAGGGCACAAAGTTTGAGTATGAATGCAGACTTGATTATAACGGACAGGATGTGTTTGACATCACCGGTAAAGGAAAGAGATCCGGTGGTAAACTCAGCGGCGACTTTGATGTTGCGGTAGATCCCGAGATGATGCCCAGTGAAGTTTCTTCTTACGTATACTCAATGTCCAGCGTATTGTCTATCAAGGTAAAGGATTTTGATGAGAAAAAACTGGAAAACGGATTGGTCAGCGGAAAGTTTTCAGTTTCAACAACAGTGCCTCTTTTGTCGGTTTATTCTCTGAACTTTGATGTCGATCAGACAGAAAAAGGCGGATCTTGCAAGATCACATGTAATCAGGCAGATGAGGTGCTTTTGGCCATCAATTCTACATTAAAGGAGTCGGGGGCACCCAAGGTTGATAAACCCTCTTCATCCGACAAGGTATATGACGCATCCAACAGTGAGGACATGAGCTCATATATCGGTGATTATGAAGCGATATATTCACTGCTCAGCACGATATCCGAAATGACGGGTATTGATATAATGAGTCTTCTTGAATTAGGAGGAATGTACTGATGCTTTTGACAGTAGATGTAGGTAATACAAATATTACCGTTGGAGTTTTTAAAGGTACTGAGCTCATCGGTAATTTCCGAATGACCACCAGTATCCGCAGGACTTCAGATGAGTACGGTATAGTACTCAGAGATATTATGGACCAAAATGCTATCGGCAGCGGTAATGTTGACGCGGCGATCGTTTCCAGCGTTGTGCCTGCGGTAAACCATTCGCTGATCAGCGGTATCATCAAGTATTTTCATATCACACCTGTGATCGTTGGCCCCGGGATCGATACGGGTATAACTGTTGATACGCCTTTCCCGGAGCAGATCGGAGCAGACCGTATCGTTGATGCGGCAGGAGCCTTTTATCAATATGGTGGCCCCATCCTGGTTTTGGATTTCGGAACCGCAACAACCTATGATTATATTGATGCGGATGGAAGGTTCCTTTACGGAGTTACGGCTCCCGGTATCAGGATCAGCGCCAAGGCACTTTGGGAAGATGCTGCAAAGCTTCCCGAGATCGAGATCAAGTGTCCGGAGTCCATTCTTGCAACAGAGACCATTTCTTCGATGCAGGCAGGTCTTGTTTACGGTCAGATCGGTGCGACAGAGTACATTGTGGCGCAGATGAAGAAGGAGATAGGTTTGTCTGATATCAGAGTAGTTGCAACAGGCGGTCTTGGTGGAATGATCTCCCGTGAGACGCCTTGCATAGAGACTTACGATCCGGATCTGACGCTTCAGGGTCTTAGATTTATTTACGAAAGACAGCAGGCATAATGGGACAGGAGATCATCAGGCCTTTGGCCATCGGAGATGTTACACTTCCCAACAATCTCATACTGGCTCCCATGGCGGGAGTCAGTGACCTGCCCTACAGGGTTCTGGCTCATGAGATGGGTGCTGGGATGTGCTGCATGGAGATGGTCAGTGCCAAGGCTATTCATTTTAAAAATAAAAATACATTTGAGCTTGTCAGGATCCATCCGGATGAGGGGGCGGTTTCCCTTCAGATATTCGGTTCGGATCCGGAGTGCATGGGGGAGGCAGCTGCTGTTTTAGAGGAGCTGCCTAATTGTATTTTGGACATCAATATGGGCTGCCCGGTTCCCAAGGTTGTTAAAAACGGAGACGGCTCTGCTCTTATGTTGGATATCAAGTTGGCTTCCCGTGTCATCGAGTCGGTTGTAAAGAATACGAAAAAACCGGTGACTGTCAAGATGCGAAAAGGCTTTGATGCGGAGCATGTGAGTTGTAAGGAGCTGGCAAAGGCGGCGGAGACAGCAGGCGCGGCAGCGGTTATAGTCCATGGTCGAACAAGGGATCAGATGTATTCCGGAAAAGCGGATCTGGAGGCCATCAGGGCTGTCAAAGAGGCTGTCAGCATTCCCGTAATAGGTAACGGAGATATTACAGATCCGTTGTCTGTTAAAAAAATGTACGAAGCGACGGGGTGCGACGGATTCATGATCGGCAGGGCGGCGGAGGGCAATCCCTGGATATTTAAAGAGATCATTACATATTATATAGAAGGAACTCAAATGGCAGATCCCACCTGGGAGGAAGTTTGTAACATGGTCCTTAGGCATGCACACATGGAGGTTGAGACCAAAGGAGAGTATGTTGCGATCCGTGAGATGCGCAAGGCAGCAGCTTGGTATACAGCCGGATTCCCCCACTCATCCCAACTTCGCAGGAAAATGAATGAGATCTCTACAATGGAAGAATTACGTGAACTATTTAAAGAAACCCGCTGATCAGCGGGTTTTAGCCGTTATTTAGGCTTTCGCGCGTAAGAGAATTGTTACAACCCATGTAATATTTACGGATTTATATAGTTAACTTTGCACAAAGATTACGAAAAGACTTGCAATTGTTACTCGTTTATGGCAGAATACATATCACAACGAAACAAATTGTAACAATTATGTAACAAAGCGAGGTTAATATGAAATCCCGTAACAAGTTTTTAGGACTTATAACAGCAGCACTTGTTTTTATCAGTGCATTCGGTCCTGTTTCAGAAGTATATATGAGTACTGTTGAGGCCGCAGTTGAGGGCGAGGTTGTCAGCGAAAGCCAGATGGAAAAAGAGTACAAGGCTGCTCTTGCCAAGGCTAAGAAGAGCTACAGCTACACCGGCAATGGCACTAAGTACGAAAAGAGACTTGAGATCATCGATGATGCACTTATCGATACCAGTCTTAACGAACTGATGAAGCAGTCATCCGTTTCTATCGACAAAAAGTCATTCGAGCTTATGTGCAGAGTTGTTCAGCACGAGGCAGGCTATGTAAGCTACTACACCAAGGAGCTTCTTGCAGAGGTTATCGTTCACAGAGCACAGGACAATGTCTTCAGAGAGAAGACCATCTGGGGCGTTCTTCACGCAAGAAATCAGTTTACAGTTGTTAACAGCTCATCCATCAATAGGGTTAAGGTTGACGGCGAGACCATCAATGCTTGCAAGGATGCACTCCTTCGCAGCGTTCATCCTCAGAAGGTTCTTTACTTCAGAGCAGGACATTTCTTCTCAGGATACCGTCAGTACATGTCATCCGAGGGAACTTACTTCTCATATGGACGCTAAAATCACAAAAATGGCACAAAAGAGGCACCTTATGGTGCTTCTTTTTTTACGTCTGGAAAGGGCGCGGACACTATTATTTCCTTGAATCTTTGGCCTTTATTATTGTATACTAGAAGGGATGTATGGAGGTAACATATGAGCCGTATCATTATAGACGGAAAGCATGGAGCTCCGGTAAGTCCTATACTTTACGGGGTGTCCTTTGAAGACAAAAGTTTTTCATGTGATGGAGGTATCAATGCCAATCTGATCCCCAATCACAGCTTTGACGGATTTGATCCCTTGCAGCACTGGAATTTTACCGGTGGAAGCATCAGGTTCAGTTCCGAAAAAAGAGGAGAGTCTTCCTATGCTATCATTTATAGCGAGGGGGACGGCTTTTTGTCCAATCTCGGATATAATGGCAACTCCAAATATATAGATATTCCGGCTATTGGTATCAGGGAGGAGCATACCTATATCTTTTCCTGCGATATAAGACGCATGGATTACCAGGGACAGCTTTATGTCAATGTTGTAAATCGTGCGGACCGTGCACTTGTTAAGGAGCGTTCTCTTCAGTTGCCTGAGGATACCGAGTGGCACCATATGGAGATCATCCTTATGTCCAGGGAGACCAATTGCGGTAAGCTGCTTTTGCATTTTAAGGGACGCGGTACGGTTTATCTGGATCAGGTGAGTCTTATAGATGCGGATTATTGGGGAGCAGGCAATCCCAAGTGGTCCGGGGGCAAGCTCCGCAAGGATCTGGTTTCTGCTATCGAGCAGCTCCGTCCTTCATTTATCAGATTTCCCGGTGGTCGCAGCGGTACCTACGAGTATAAGTGGAAAAATACTGTTGGTCCCATCATCAATCGCAAGGCCAACGGCCAGTATTCCGTGCAGGTCGGTTTTTATGAGTTTTTCTGTATGTGTGAGGATCTTGAAGCCAAGCCGATCCCCATGCTATGGACAGATGATATAGATGACTATCTTGATCTTATAGAATTTGCAAAGGGAGATCCTGCCAAAAATAAGTGGGCAGCTATCAGGTCCGAAATGGGACATCCTGCTCCCTTTGAAAACTTTGACCGGATGAGGGTTCCCAACAATGCCATTGCAGACAGGATCCACGCTAAGTATCCGGATTTTTGGGCTGTTCCCAGTGACGGCTATTTCCCTCCCAACGGTAACGCCAGCGATACTCTTGCAGCAGCGCTTATTGAGGCGGCTAAGCTTACGAGAGTGGAGCAGCTGGGCGATGAGAAACGGCGTGTATCATACGTTTCGCTCATCAGTATGGCAGAGTACGGATATGAGCGTCACAGTCTGATCACCTTCAATCCCTTGTCTGTTTCCAGATCTGCGAACTACTATGTTCAGCAGCTCTTTTCCTCGAGTATGGGTGAGTGGCTTCTTGGGTTTGAAACAAGTGAGCTTCCCGGAGGACATTTCCTTTCCGTAACAGGTGACGAGGGAGCGATTTATATCAAGTACGTTAATACAACAGGACATGATGAGCACGTTGAGGTTGTATGTCCTTCCAAGGTTGCTGCGTCATGGGCGGAGATCCTGACTGCAGTTGGAGATGAGTCGGATATTGATTCTCCCGGAGGCATTACCACCGCACGTAATGAGATCGCCTTTGACCGCATGGTATTAGAGCAGGTTCGGGTTAGAGAGATGGACCATGAACTTGAGGGCAATATTATCAGATTTGTATCAAAGGCTTACAGCGTGGCCACGATCCATGCAGAGGAGATGTGATGAAAATAAGCGATATCCTTGCCAATGGCGAGGTTACCATTTCAATGGAGGTCTTTCCTCCAAAGACGGATGCAAGTTTTGCCACCGTGGAAAAGGCAGTTGATGAGATTGCTGCTCTCCGCCCGTCATTTATCAGTTGTACATATGGTGCCGGTGGCGGGACCAGTGAGTATACAACCCGCATCACCAGGAGGATATATGATGCAGGGGTGACCGGAATGGCTCATCTTACCTGCATCAGTTCCAATCGCCAGACCATTGAGTCCCAGATCGGAGAACTCAAGGCTTCCGGTATTGAAAACATCCTGGCTCTTCGCGGGGATATTCCCAAGGATTCCGATTTCGTACCCGGAGATGATGGCTTTTTGCATGCGGACCAATTAGTGCGTGCCATCAGGGAGATTTATCCGGGTGCCTGCATTGGTGGTGCCTGCTATCCCGAAAAGCACCCGGAGGCAGCAAGTAAAGAATCGGACATCAAAGCCATCAAGTCAAAAGTTGACGCAGGCTGCCAGTTCCTTACCACTCAGATGTTTTTTGATAATTCCATATATTATAACTACCTGTACAGACTTCGTGAGAACGGTATCTATGTTCCCGTTGTGGCCGGTATCATGCCTGTTACATCCCGCGTTCAGATGAAGCGTTCCATAGAACTTTCGGGCTGTATCATACCGCCCAGATTTGCGGCTATGGTCGATATGTTCGGAGATGATCCGGTGGCTATGAAGCAGGCAGGTATTATCTATGCGTCTGAGCAGATCATAGATCTTCTTGCCAACAATATCCGACATATCCATGTTTATACCATGAACAAGCCGGATGTGGCTGCAGGTATACTCAGAAACCTCGAGGGGATATTCAAACCGGAGTAAATACGGAGTAAAAATGGAAATAACAGTTGACGGACACAAAGTCCGATATCAGATAAGCGGAGAGGGTGACAAGACCCTTGTCATACTTCAGGGATGGGGCACGACCTATGAGGCCTACGATCCCATCATGCGCCTGTTGTCACCGCACATGCGGGTCGTCCAGTTTGATATGCCGGGTTTCGGAAGATCACCTGAGCCGGAAAAGGCATGGAGCGTTCTGGACTACACAGAGTTTTTTATAAAGTTTGTTGAGGCTCTGGGACTTAAAAAAGTGATCCTCATGGGACACTCCTATGGAGGTCGTGTGATCATAAGACTTGCATCACGCAAGCCTTCGGAGATCCCTTTTGAGATAGAGCGCCTTGTTATGGTTGATGCTGCCGGGATCCTTCCCCAGAGATCTCCGTCACAGCTTCGTAAGATTGCCCGTTACAAAAGGCTCAAGGCTTTTTTATCCTTCCCACCGGTGTACGCTCTTTTTAAGGAGCCTATTGAGCAGTGGAAGTCCCGTCAGGGTTCGGACGATTACCGCAATGCAACACCTCTTATGAGGCAGGCTCTTGTTATGGCGGTCAATGAGGATCTTTCGGATCTTCTTCCGGACATTCCCTACGAGACTCTTTTGGTTTGGGGTGATCAGGACACAGCAACACCACTTTCAGACGGGGAAAAGATGGATAGTCAGATTCCGGACTCGGGTCTGGCAGTCATCCACGGGGCAGGTCATTTTTCATACCTTGACCAGCCGACCGTGTTCGCGAACATTATGAAAGCATATTTTAAAATATAGCTAAATCTACAGCAAGAGTACATAATAGTTTCGGAGTATGTGCTTTTGCGACAGACACCGCGAGAGCGTTCCGAATACACGACGGCAAAGATCGCTTTGCGATCTTATGCAACGTCGTTTGTCTCTGCGCATTAAAGATGCTTCGCAAGGCGCAGAGACCCGTGCCGGATATTTGGACAGACGCAGTATTCAGCAAGTGAATACTGCTGTGTTAAAAAAGCGAAGACGGTGCCGAGCAAAGGCACATACTCCGAAACTATGGGTTAGGTTTATTACAGAGGTAAATAGAAATTGCAATATATAGACTTTATACTATATTTAATAGGCTTCGCCTTAGCCTTATTTGCATGGATATGCATCCTGAAATACAACATGCATATGTTCCAGCTCAACGGCTACAAAAACGATGAGTGGAGACGGTGGCTTTCCAAAAACTCCGCCACCCAGCGACTTCTTTATGCAGCCATCATACCGCTTGCATTTTCACACTTTATAATCGTAGCCAGGATACTGGCGGCTATTATCAGCCTTATCCTGATCATCAACTACATTTCTTTTGAAAAGGGAGCCACCAAGAAGAAACTGGTATATACCGCCAGGGTTAAGCGGCTGATAGTTACAATGGTTCTTTTGCTGGTGATCATCAATGCTTTGATGTTTTTTGTGGTGCCGCGTGTATTGACATGGTATCAGCCCAGACGTTTTGAGAGCCTGGCAGTTATCACTTTACTGCTGGCGGCTTTTGTGCCGGAGATGCTTATCCTTGCCAATATTATCAATCACCCCATGGAGCAGGGCATCAACAACCATTACATCAATGATGCCAAAAGGATCCTGGGTCAAAATCCGGACCTTACGGTCATCGGCATTACCGGAAGCTACGGCAAGACGAGTGTAAAGTATTATCTCCATACTCTGCTTTCGGACTTTTTCAATGTTATCATGACACCGGAAAGTTTTAACACTCCAATGGGCGTTGTAAAGACCATCAGAGGTTCCATGCAGCCGTCCCATGAGATCTTTATTTGTGAGATGGGAGCGCGTCACGTAGGAGATATCAAGGAGATCTGCGATATCGTTCATCCCAAGCACGGTATCCTGACATCCATAGGTCCCCAGCATCTCGAGACTTTTTTCAATATGGAGAATATCATCTCCACTAAGTATGAGCTCTCTGATGCATTGCCTTCAGATGGTATACTGTTTGTAAATGCCGACAACGAGAATATCACGGGAGAACTTGATCGCAGGTTCAAGTCCGGCGCCGGACTTCCGGGAGAGGTGATCAGATACAGTGGTACATCTGATACGGCCGGATCTTCAGCAGAAGCCGGATCATACAAGGTCAGCGGATATACGACATGTGATGTTTCCGTATCGCCTTCCGGTACTGAGTTTACAGTTACGGCTCCTGATGGCGAGAGTGAGAGATTTGCCACGAGGCTTATCGGTGAGCATAATGTTATCAATATAGTCGGTGCTATTGCGGTAGCCAACAGATTGGGAGTTCCCCTGAAAAAGCTCCGCGTTCCTGTCCGCAGGATCCAGTCAGTGCCTCACAGACTTGAGATGAAGCACCATGGACAGGTGACCATCATTGATGATGCATACAATTCCAATCCCGTAGGATCCAAGGCAGCTGTTGAGACCCTGGCAATGTTTGATGGGGTTCGTATCCTGGTGACACCGGGCATGGTGGAGCTTGGAGATAAGGAAGAGGAGTACAACAAGGCTTTCGGTGGTTATGCCGCAGCTTGTTGTGATCATATCCTTTTAGTAGGAAAGGAAAGGACCAAGCCCATAGCAGAGGGGGCCAGAGAGGCCGGTTTCCCTGAGGAGCGCCTTATGGCTTTCGATACTTTGGAGGAGGCTCTTGCACAGGCATACAGAGCAGACGGAGCGGGTCATAGGTATATCCTTCTTGAGAATGATCTGCCTGACCAGTATTAAGAAAGAGGTAGGATAATGAAACTAAGAGTAGCTGTCCTTTACGGAGGACGCAGCGTAGAGCATGAGGTTTCCGTTATTTCAGGAATCCAGGCTCTTATGGCTATGAATACAGATAAGTACGAAACCATACCTGTATATATTACCAAGGATAACAAGTTTTATGTAGGCGATGATATTGGCAATATCGAGGCTTACAAGGATATACCGGGACTTCTTTCCAGATCCCAGAGAGTGATATGGGTCAATGACGGAAATGAAGTCAAGCTTTCACCCTATCCCAAAAAGCTTTTTGGCGGCAATGATATTACAGTGGATATCGCATTCCCTGTTGTTCACGGAACCAATGTAGAGGATGGAACCCTTGCCGGTTATCTCAAGACTATCGGAGTACCTTTCGTGGGCTGCGATGTTACTGCTTCCGCTGTTGGCATGGATAAGTACATTTCAAAGGCAGTCCTCAAGGATAACAACATTCCGGTTCTTGATTGCATTTGTTTCCATGAGGCGGATTATGAAGATATGGACGCGCTTTTGAACAGGATCGAGTCCGAGATCGGATATCCTGTCATCATCAAGCCTGTCAATTCCGGATCATCTGTCGGCATTGCAGTTGCAAAGGATAGAACGGAGCTTACCGAGGCTGTAGATGATGCATTTTCATATTCATCTGCGATCCTTGCGGAGCACGCCATTACAAATCTTAAGGAGATCAACTGCTCGGTTCTCGGAGATTGCAGCGGTGCAAGGGCCAGCATTTTGGAGGAGCCTTTCCATTCCAAGGACATCCTCAGTTATGAAGATAAATACATGGGCGGAGGCAAAGGCGCCAAGGGCTCGGGTACAAAGGGAGCAGGCATGGCTTCTGTTTCCCGCAAGATCCCGGCTGATATCCCTGAGGAGCTTGCCCAGAGGATCCGTGACTATGCGGTTCGTGCATTTATTGCTTTCGGATGCTGCGGCGTAGCCAGGATCGATTTTATGATCGATGAGGATTCGGGAGAGCTTTACTTTAATGAGATCAACACCATCCCCGGTTCCCTTTCCTTCTATTTATGGGAGCCCGTGGGGTTGCCCTATGCAGAGCTTATCGATGAGCTCATCGAGCTGGGCATGAAGAGAGCACGCCGTGAGGCAAATACAACTTATACATTTGAGACCAATATTCTTTCCAACAATGCCTTTTCCGGTTCCAAGGGGAGCAAAGGCGCAAAGCTTTAAGAGAAAGACAGGTTTACTTATGAGAAAAGAAAACATGGCCGCGGAGAAAGACACCGCGGCTTTTTCTTCCGATAAGAAGATGAAGGATGCCATAGCTGTTTTTGATTCAGGCGTGGGCGGCATATCGGTTCTCAGAGAACTGGTAAGGATCATGCCCCAGGAAGATTTTTATTTTTTCGGTGATTCCGCCAATGCGCCTTACGGGACAAAGAGCACTGAGGAAGTCCGAAAATTGACTTCTGATCATGTGGAAAGATTTATCGCCGGAGGAGCCAAGGGTGTATGTATCGCCTGTAACACTGCAACAAGTGCGGCTGTCAGATCTCTTCGCATCAAGCATCCGGACTTTCCTATAGTTGGGATCGAGCCGGCTATCAAGCCTGCGTCTCAGTTTATGGATCATCCCCGGGTTCTTGTTATGGCAACTCCCATGACCATCAGGGAGGAAAAGTTTCAGAAGCTCATGGCTCGTTTTGAGGACAAGGCCGATATCCATCCTCTTCCCTGTCCGGGACTTATGGAGTATGTAGAAAGGGGACTTTCCCACACTCCGGAGGTGGAGTCCTTCCTTCGTGTTCTGTTGGCCGAGTATACCGCTGAGGGCCCCTTTGGACCTATGGACGCCGTGGTCATGGGCTGCACTCATTATCCCTTTGTAGCAGCTGAGATCCAAAAGGTTTTGGGCGAAAACTGCCGAGTTTTTGACGGCGCTGAAGGTACCGCCCGTGAAATGCGTCGTCGTATCGAAGCAGCGGGATTATTAAACGCTGAACCTTCCCGTAAAGGAAACGTTTCGTTTTTTAATAGCAGTGACGATCCGCTGAAGGTCGAATTGTGCAAACGATTGCTTGATTCGTGATTATAAAATATTAAGTTTTTCTTATTGGTGATTGTTATAGACTTTGCGGAGCAAATATACGCTTTGTAACGCGCGAGCGATGGGTAAGATGCGCCCGGGTTGCCACTGGCAAGAGGGCGTATGGGCCCCATCGCGGGAGCGTATTCGCATCGTAGTAAAACAGCTCATTGTAAAGGATTTGAGAAATATATGAAAGTTTGCTTACTAAACGATTCCTTCCCACCCGTTATTGACGGCGTTGTAAATGTTATGCAGAACTACGCGGAGCACCTTATGTCCGACCACGGTGCTTCTGTTATGGTGGGCACACCCGAGTATCCGGACGCCACTTACGATGACTATCCATACCCGGTGATCCCTTACCCCAGCATCAACACCTCTGCAATGACCAGCGGGTACCGAACCGGTAATCCCTTTGATGGCAAAGCGGTAAGTGAGATGTCCGCTTTCAGACCTGATATAATACATTCTCATTGTCCTGCATCGGCAACTGTCATTGCCAGGCTTCTTCGGGAGCAGACAGAGGCGCCCATTATTTTCACCTATCATACCAAGTACGACATTGATATTGAACGCTTCTTCAAAGTCAAGGCAGCGGCTAAGGAAGGTGTAAAAGCCATGGTCTCAAATATTGAGGCCTGTGATGACGTTTGGGTGGTAAGCCGCGGAGCCGGGGAGAGTCTAAAGGCTCTGGGTTACACGGGAGATTATAGGGTAGCCAATAATGGCGTGGATTTTGCAAGAGGCCGTGTTGCGGACGAGCTGGTTTCAAAAGCAACTGATGGCTACGATCTTCCGGAGGGCATACCCGTATTCTTATTTGTAGGCAGGATGATGACCTACAAAGGTATACCCATAATCCTTGATGCTCTCAGCAAACTGGATAAGCAGGGGCTTGATTTCAGGATGGTCTTTATAGGAAAAGGCCCTGATATGGATCTTTTTAAAAAGAGATCATCCGAACTCGGACTTATGGGAGAGGGCCTTCGGGATAAGGTGATCTTTACGGGCCCTATCTATGACAGAGATGTTCTCCGTGCATGGAATACGAGAGCGGATCTTTTCCTTTTTCCTTCAACCTTTGACACCAACGGCTTGGTTGTCAGAGAGGCTGCAGCCTGCGGGCTGGCCAGCGTTCTGGTGAAAGGATCCTGTGCGGCAGAGGGTATAACCGACGGACGCAACGGCTTTTTGATAGAGGAAAACGCAGATTCCATGGCGACTCTTCTTGCCGAGGTTTCCGGTGATCTTTCTCATCTTCATCAGGTAGGCAGCTGTGCCATGGATGAGATCTATCTTTCCTGGGAGAGCTGTGTTTCCGATGCTTATGACAGGTATCAGGAGATCCTGGAGGCCAAGCATCTGGGGGAACTTCCCCAAAAGCCCAAGATGCCTTCTGACTATCTGGTGTCAATGACTGCGGGGATGATGAGTGAGCAGGACAAGATCCGTACTGCGTGGCGAGACTTTTTCGGTGACATCCAAAATGCTGCAGCCGGTATGATGGAGAATATCCAGGAGGTGGAATTAACCGCCGTAGAGACTTGGAGGGAGAAAGCACGGGATATGTGGGGAAGTTCCGATCTTTTCAAGGACTCAAAGTGAGCTCCGAGTCTGAGCCTTTAAGACGTGAGCCTGTGGGCACACATGAGTAAACCGCAGCTACCTTGGTTTGGGGGAATATTATGGAACAGTATGAATTCAGAGGAATGTCCTTTTATCAGATATGGATACGGAGTTTTTCCGATGGCAACGGTGACGGCATCGGAGATCTGTACGGTGTATACAATAAACTGGAGTATATAAAGTCTCTTGGGGTAGACGGCATCTGGTTTTCGCCCATATATCCGAGTCCGAATGCAGACTATGGCTATGATATCAGTGACTATCGCAACATTCATCCTGACTACGGTACCCTGGATCAGTTTAAAAAAGTGCTGGATAAAGCGCACGAATTGGGACTTCGTGTTCTTTTGGACCTTGTTATCAACCATACATCCGACGAGCATCCCTGGTTTATTGAGAGCTGCAAGGGAAAGGATAATCCCTACAGCGATTACTATATTTGGAGGGATGGCCGCAAAAGCAGACATGGCGTAAAGCTTCCCAACAACTGGTACAGCCAGTTTGAGGGCAAAGCCTGGGAATACAATGAGCAGCGTGGTCAGTATTACCTCCACATTTTTGCAAAAAAGCAGCCGGATCTTAATATGGATAATCCCAAGGTCAGGCAGGAGGTCAAGGACATCATGCGCTTCTGGCTGGATATGGGAGTTGACGGATTCCGTGAGGATGTGATCACTTACATTTCCAAGCGTCCGGGACTTCCCGACGGTTTGCCTTTCCTCCCTATGATCAACGGCCTGCCCC